>JAFZNQ010000001.1 GCA_017552965.1 Abditibacteriota bacterium
GACGGAGCGGATGCCGCTGTTCTCGTTGCCTCCGCCGATGCCCGCGGCGTTGGTACTGCCCTTTGTGTCGATCGTGCCGCCCTGGACGATCAGATGGCCGCCGATCGTATCCTCCATGCCGCCGATCCCGGCCCCACCGGGCGGATGCGCATAGATCTTTCCGCTGTCATTGGCCTGACCGCAGATCGTGAGCGTGCTGCCGTCGACGATATAGATGCCGTCGCCGGCACTCAGCGTCGCCCCGTCGCAGAGGAGGAGCTTGACGTCGCCCTGGATCTTCAGGGTGGTAATACTTCCGAGAAAGACGTCCCGGTCCAGGATCCACCAGCCGTCGTATTCTTCGTCGGTCAAGGTATAGTAGCTTGCGCTGCTCTCGGTGACCTTGTTGTATAGTTTGCAGACCTCCTGCTTCTCTACGATCGCGGACCCGTTCCAGGTGCGGGACAGATAGGGGATCGGCTCCATGGTGAACTCCACGCCAAGCGTGACCGCATTCGCCGGCATCACGATCTTCAGAACGTAAGTCTGTTCGTCGATCTTCTCCACCGTGTACGGGACGATCTGCTCGCTGCCAAAGATCACGGAAGTCCAGGTGAGCACGTCGTAGCGCGGATCGGTGATCACGGCGGTCAGCGTGATCTCCTGCCCGGCAAAGGCCTCGCGTGCGCTGAGTTGAGCATCGCCAAGCCAATTGCAGCTCAGAAACACCCGATAGAACGGCGTCAGGATCAGTTCTACGCTGACGTCCGCGGCCGGCATGACGAAGCTCGTTTGGATTCCAGAGATCCCGTTGATATCCGGTGTGATCTCCAGCGTCTCCTCCTGGTCCTGGCCGTCCAGCGTGTAGTGCAGTACAACGCCGGTGACCGTGTAAGCGCCGCCGGACTGGATATCCAGTTTGATGGTATCGCCCGGGTTGCCCCAGCCGGTCCCGTTGGGGCCCTGGATATCAGAGTCCCAAACGATCCCCGTTTGATACGTGCCATTCCTGTAGACCAGCGTCCTCAGCACAGGACTGAGATCCGGGAAGCTGATCGTATAGACGTCGGGTTCGATGAACTCGAACTGCGCGAGGACCTTGACGTCAAAGTCAGGCATGATGAACGTGTAGGTGTCCTCATCCACCTGCGTCAGCTCGACATGGGTCGAGGCGTCGCCGCTCTTGTACACTTCGAGCCCCGGGACTGCGAAACGGGTCCCCTCGTTCATATGCACCGTGACGGTGACCAGATCTCCCTCTTCGGCTCTGTCTCTGTCTGCGGTCACCGTGTTGCCCGTCCCCATCAGATCGACCACACTGACAGTGATGCTGTGATCGTCATAGACGCTTTCGAACGTGGCATGGATCGTAATGGAGTAGACGCCCCTGTCGGGCACGGTGAAAGCGTTCGTCTCGTCCAGCGGAAGATCTCTGTCTACGCTGGTGAACTCAGAGGATCTGTAGGTCACACGGAAAGTCTCCGTATCCAACGCATAGTCCTCATCCGGCACGGCGCTGACCTGCAGCGTGTCCCCCCGGGAGACCTTATAGCGATAGGTCGTATTATACGGGAAAGCCTGATAGTCGCCCTCCAGGCTCACTGTGCCATGCTCGGGAAATGCGCCGGTGGTATCATCGATGATATAGACATATACCGCGTATTCCGCCATCGGGTCGTTCGGCTGCGGAGCGGCCTCCGGCTCTTCCTTCGGGGAGACAGCGCCATCAGGCGAGCCGTCTTCCGGCGCATCCACCGGCTTGATCGTCCCCTGTCCCTCCACCGTCTTCGCGCTTCCCGTCCGCGGCTCGGCAAAAGCGGAGAAGCCCAGGCTCAGGAACACAGCAAGGCAGAGCAGAAGAGAGAGCAGTCTCATCGTCAGGCTGTTCTTCATGGCGTATCCTCCTTGATCGGTGTTGATCCCCGCAAATATTTATTTTATTATACCATAGGCACAGACAGATCGCATCCACTTTTTTACTGTATTTAGTCAAAGTTTTTGAAGCGTTTGGTTTTCGTTCCCGACTCCCCTCGGAGCGACGGGAGAGAGAGCCCGCAGATGTCGACCTCATGCAGAGACAGCGGCTGCGTTCTCCCGCATGCTCTGTTCAGGCTGCGGCATAGTGGCCTGCGTCAAAGCGCAAGAGCGGCTCCCTTGCGGGAGCCGCTCTTGGTCGTATCGGTCTGACATGTGCTGGGGCGGATCGCTCGGCCCGTCTCCTTCGTGGGGATAGGAGCGAGGATCAAAGATCTCAGTAGATGACCACGCCCTGGCCCTTGGCCTTCACGTACTTCGCCAGCAGCGTCACGTCCGACACGGTGATCCTGCCGTCGGCGCTGCCGTCC
>JAFZNQ010000002.1 GCA_017552965.1 Abditibacteriota bacterium
ACCCCCCGGCGGTGAGTATGGTGCCGTGCCGTGGCCCTTCCGACAGTTTGAAGGGGATCTCTTATTCACCCCACGAATACCTTTATTCGTGGGGGCCCCGAATTACCGGTTTTGCCTGACGTCAAAACCGCCGAGATGACGCGGGGTTGGCGCTGCCGCCGAAGTGACGTTATGAGCCGGGATGACGAAAGTGTTTTTTCGCCTCTCTGCTTTATTATTGAATAAATAGCCCGTAAATGCTATAATTATTAAAAAGTATATATGCATCGGCAACGAGCATATCATGCGGAGAAATGCCATGAAACACAGTCTGCTTTGCCTGGCGCTGGCTCTGGTCCTGCTCATCGCGGGGGTGTCCGGCGCGTCTGCCGTGGAGCTCAAATACAAGTTCAAAAAGGGCTCCGTGGAGCAATACAGGGAGACCCGCTCCCTCGTCTATGAGTTTGAGTTTTTCAGCGGTAACGAAAAGGCCACCACCGACGAGGAGCTGTCCTTCAGGGAGACCGTGGAGTCCATCGAGGACGGCAACGCCATGATCAAGCTGCAGTCGTCATATATCAAGATGGTGGAAAACGGCGAGGCCGTGCCCAAGAGCGAGACTCCGGACGACACCTTTTATTATACCCTGTCTCCTCAGGGCCGGGTGCTGTCCATTCTGGACGCGGACAAAAAGCCCGAAAAGCATTTTGAGGCCAAAAAAGAAAAGGATCTGCTGCCCCGGGGCGACGTGAAGCCCGGGGACAGCTGGGAGGGCTGCCGCAGCCTGCAGGGCGAGTATGTCAAAGCCAAATACACTCTGGAGAAGCTGGACACCCAAAAGGGAGTCAAGGTGGCTGTCATCAGGTTTACTGTGGAGGACAAGATCGACTCCACCGAGGGTGACTTCAAGTGCATGATAGACGTGACCGGCAAGGGAGTCATCTACTTTGCCACCGAGCTGGGCACCGACATCCTCACCGAGTCGGAGCTGCTCTGCGACGTCACCTCGGAGGGCAAGCCCTTTGCCAAGACTGTCATCAAAACCAAAAAATGGAGGGTCGCCAAATGAAAAAAGCTCTGCTCATCCCGGCGCTGCTGCTGCTGGCCTGCGCCGCCTTTGCCGCTCCGGTCACTCTGGAATACAGGCATGAGGGCAGCGAGGTGAACAAATACAGGGAGACCAACTTCATCACTCAGAAAGAAGACGGCAACACCGTGTCGGTGGAGACCATCACCGAGATCACCGAGACAGTGAAGGCCCCTATGCCCGACCTGAAGCTGGAAAGCTCCGTGCGCACCGTGGGGCTGAAGGTCAACGGCGAGGAGCAGGACGTCTCCAAGATCCCTTCGTCGAGCTTCAGCTATACGCTGGACCGGCTGGGGCGGGTGACCGGTTCCTGGGACAAGGAAGGCAAGACGTCCTCCGGCTTTGACCCCTCCAAGGAGATAGGGCTGCTGCCCGACAAGCCCGTCAGCAAGGGCGACACCTGGACCGGCAAGCTGATCATGGACACCCTCAACAAGCCCATCACCCTCCGTCTGGAGGACGTGTACACCAAAAACGGCGTGGAGATAGCCCGGATATCCTTTACTGCCGACTACGAGCAGGGGCTGGACGACGTGCTGGGGCAGGGAGCCGAGGCCGCGGTAGGCGAGCTGGGCATCACCGGCAAGACCACCATCAAGGGCTCCGGCAACATATATTTCAGCACCGGGCTGGGCAAGGTGATCATGCTGGAATACACCCTGGACCGGCATTTGATGCTGGACGGCCAGGGCCAGCACAAGGAAGCGGACGAACGAGAAGACTATAAAATGTGGAGAATAGAATAATGGAATACACACAAGGCAGAACGGCCCGCGTTTTTGTGGCGAGGCTGCATGACGGCGAGTCCATCTACGACGAAGTAAACAAGATCTGCGTCCGGGAGGCCATACGCTTCGCCTACGTGCAGGCTATGGGCGCCATCAAGACTCCCGGCGGCATCCACGAGCTGGTAGGCCTGGGCACTGTGGTCCCCGACGCCAACAAGCCGGCGCTGCATTTCCACGCCGGCATAGGCGACAACGAGGACTCCTATGTGGGCCACCCCAACGAGGACATGAAGGTGCACCTGAATATGGAGGTCATCATCACCGAGCTGGAGGGCATGGATATGTGCCGCGCCTTTGATCCCGCCCTGGGCAAGAAGACCCTCACCATACTGGGCAAAGGCACCGATTACTCCGAAAGATCCACCGAGATGAAGGGGTCCTTCTCCAAGAGCTACAAATAATACATGAAATATGCTATCATAGGCTGCGGGCGCATAGCGCCCTGCCACATACAGGCAGCAGCAGCCAACAATATGGACATAGCCTGTCTGTGCGACGTGGATCCCGGGGCTATGGAGGCTTTGGCCGCCTCCTTTCCGGTGTGCGCCGGCGCCCGGCGCTACACCGACTACGCCCGGATGATCGGGGACGAGCCCGACCTGGAGCTGGTGAGCGTGGCCACCCCCAGCGGGTCTCACGCCGAGATAGCTCTTTACTGCATACGGCGGGGCATCAACGTGATCATCGAAAAACCGGTGGCCATGAGCATAGAGGACGCCGACGCCATCGTGTCCGCCGCCGACAAACACGGGGTGAAGGCCTGCGCCTGCCACCAGAACCGGTTCAACGTGCCCGTTCAGATGCTGAAAAAGGCCCTGGACGAAGGCAGGCTGGGCCGGCTGAGCCACGGCTCCGTGTGCGTGCGGTGGTTCCGGGACAAGTCCTACTATGATCAGGCCGGCTGGCGGGGCACCTGGCAGGATGACGGCGGCTGCCTCATGAACCAGTGCATCCACGGCATTGACCTGCTCCGCTGGCTCATGGGCGGCGAGATAGAGTCCGTCTTTGGCTTCACTGCCCGTCAGCAGCACCCCTACATAGAAGCCGAGGATATGGGCGTGGCCCTGGTGAAGTTCAAAAACGGCGCTGCCGCCACCATCGAAGGCTCCGTGAACGTGTATAAGACCGACCTGGAAGAAGAGCTGTGCATCTTCGGCGACAAGGGCTCCGCCAAGATAGGGGGCATCTGCGCCAACCGGCTGGAGCGCCTGCAATATGAAGGCATGGAGCAGGGCGACACCGAAGAGAGCTTTTGCGAAAAGACCCACAATATCTACGGCAACGGCCACACCGGCGTGTTTGCCGACATGGCCCGGGCCATTGCCGAAGACCGGCAGCCCTACATAGACGTCCGGGCCGGCCGGGATGCCCTGGAGCTGGTGCTGGCTGTCTATCAGTCCTGCAGGGACGGCAAGCCCGTGACCCTGCCTCTCCGGCGCTGCTCCTCCCGGGACTTTGCCGGCCTCTTTGAAAAATAAAAAAAAACACACAACAAGAAAGGAATACGAAATATGATCACGATGCTGTGCGCAGCATTGCTGTTGGCGTGCGCTGCCGCCGCCTTTGCCGAAGGCGAGTGGCTGCGCGTGGACAAGGGGGTCTCGTACGGCGAGACCCGGGAAGGCCGCAAGCTGTATATGAACGTGTACGAGCCTCCCCAAAAAAAGCCTCATATGCCTGCCTGCATATCCATTCACGGCGGCAGCTGGAAGGAAGGCGACGCAGACGGCAACGCCGGCTTTTCGGTGTTTTTGGCGCGGCAGGGCATGATGGTGTTTGACATAGACTACCGATTGACCACGGAGGCCCGCTGGCCGGCCCAGATAGAGGACAGCAAGACCGCGGTCAGATACGTGCGGAGCCACTGCCGCGAAAATGACGTAGACCCGGACAGGATCATGGCCGCCGGCGGCAGCGCCGGAGCCCACCTGGCCTGTCTGCTGGCGGTCCTGCCTCAGGGAAAATACGAAGGCGTGGGCTGGGAGGGGGTCTCTTCCTCCGTGCAGGCCGTGCTGAACGTGGTGGGGCCCGTGGACCTGAACTTTTTTGTGGACTCCGAAAAAATGAGGACCACATCCCATTTCTATGAGGAAGGGGTGCAGGTCATCAGGATGCTGGCTCCCTCCGAAGAAGGGGACCTGGCCGCCATGCTGAGGGAAATGAGCCCCGTCAGCTACGTGAAGCCCGGCGTCTGCCCTCACTGCAACTGCTACGGCGGCATCGACGAAGTGGTGATGTATGACCAGGGCGAAAAGTATCACAGAGCCCTTACCGCAGCGGGCTGCGTGAGCAGCCTGTATATTGCCGAGGGCAGGGGCCACGAGTTTTCCGACGATATGAAAGAGCGGGCCCAGGCGTTTTGCGCCGATTTTGTCTCCGGCGCCAATGCCTTTGCTCCCCGCAAACAATAATACTATTT
Organism: Abditibacteriota bacterium; assembly: GCA_017552965.1. NCBI lineage: Bacteria > Pseudomonadati > Abditibacteriota > Abditibacteriota bacterium. The sequence goes on from JAFZNQ010000002.1 coordinate 4,274, forward strand.
TCACGCAGGTTGGATTATGATCAACGTAAAGAAAGACATCATTTTCGGCAAGACGACCGGGGGACGGCCCCTCTCTATGTATTTTTACGAGCCCGAAGGCCTGGGCGACTGCGCTCCCGCCTTTATCTCCATACACGGCGGAGGCTGGATATGGGGCACCGCGGAAGACAACGTCGAATTCAGCACCTTTATCGCGGAGCAGGGCTTCAAGGTGTTTGACATAGAATACCGCCTGACCGGGGAGGCTCGCTGGCCGGCCCAGATAGAGGACTGCCGCACCGCCGTCCGCCACGTGCGGGCCAACCATTACAACTACGGCATAGACCCGGGCCGGATAATGGCCGGAGGCATCAGCGCCGGCGGACATCTGGCCTGTATGCTGGGTGTTCTGCCCGAGGGCAAATACGAGGGCGGCAGCTGGACCGAGGCTTCCTCCGTCATACAGGGCGTTCTCAACGCGGTGGGCCCGGCGGACCTGCGCTATTACGTGGATCCGGAGATACTGAGGACCACCATCCACAAGGACGAATTTGCCGAATGGATCGGCTCTCTGGTGCCAGACCCCCGGGGAGATTATCCCGCCATGCTGACGGACATCAGCCCCGTCAACTACGTGCGCCCGGGCCTGTGCCCCCATCTCAATATGTACGGCGGCACCGACGACATAGTGATGTGGCAGATGGGCGCGGACTACAAAAAGCTGCTGGACGCTGCTGGCGTCAGCAACACCCTGCTGGTAGCGGAAGGCCGCTGGCACGAGTTTTCCGAGGAAATGCGGCAGGCTGCCGCCGGGTATTGCAGGGACTTTGTCGAACAAAAGGGCTTTTTTGCCCCGAGACCTTTGATATAACGCGAGGAGAGACTGATGAAACTGTTTGTTATTGCGATAATACTGTTCCACTGCTTCCTGGGCTCCCTGTGGGCCCAGCGGGACCTGAACGTAGAACGCCACGTGTGCTACGGGCAGGGAGACAACGGACAGGACCTCTATATGATAGTGGTGGAGGAAAAGGACGGCCGGAGCTTCAAGCCCGCCTGCATCGCCATCCACGGCGGCGCCTGGTCCGGCGGAGAGGCCGAGGGCTTCATGTTCCAGTCGGGGCTCCTGGCCCGGCAGGGCTTCAAGGTGTTCAACATAGACTACCGGCTGCTGCCCGCCAGGATGAGCCAGCAGGTGGCCGACTGCCGCACCGCCGTCAGACACGTGCGGGCCAACGCAAAGAAGTATGACATCGACCCCAACAAGATCGTCGCGTTTGGACACAGCGCCGGCGGCCATCTGGCCTGTATGCTGGCGGTCCTGCGCCCCGGGGTGTGGGAAGGCGTCGGACTGAAGGACGTGAGCAGCCAGATACAGGGAGTCCTCAATTGGTGCGGGCCCGAGGAGCTGGTGAAGTATTATACTCCCGACTCGCAATTCAGAGGCCTCTTTGAGGCCCTGGCAGAGGACCCCAAGGGCGACCCCATCAAGGAGCTGGAAAAAATGTCGCCCATCACCTACGCCAGGCGGGGTATGTGCCCCATATTGAGCATCCACGGAGGCAAGGACGATATAGTGCCCGCCGTCCAGGGAGTGGACTTTCACAAGGAGCTGGACCGGCTGGGCGTCAAAAACAAGCTGGTGATACTGCCCGAGGAGGGCCACGGCCTGGACACCCATCCCCAGGATACCATTGATCTGGTGGAGGAGTTCTCGAAGGACTTTATAGAGGGCAAGGGCCTCTTTGCCCCGGCAGCGCCCAAAAAGAAGTGACAGCGCGGCGGCCCGGCCGCCCTCATGATGCATGATGACACACACGGTCCCGCCCGGGACCGTGTGTCTTCTTTTGGGCCCTCTCCGCCGTCATCCCGGCGGAAACCGCTGCGCCCACTCCGCCGTCATCCCAGCGCAACCCCGCGTCATCTCGGCGGTTGAGCGTATGCGAAACCGGTAAGAGATCTCCTGTAATGGAAGGACAGACCCGGGCAACACATCAGGCCCACCGCTGGAGAGGGCCGTTGGGGGGGCGTATCGCGGGGCAGAGAAAAACTCCTCGTCATCCCGGCCAAAACGGCAACGTATCAAACGCGGATGCGTTTGGCCGTTTTGGGGAAGGGATCTCGGGCGGGACCCGTTTGCCCGTTCATTGCTCCGGCATAGCCGGAGAGGGCAAATGGGGAGGACCCGGCTGAAGCAGATACGAAAGAAGCATAAGAGCGCTTTTGTTCTTGTCCC
>JAFZNQ010000003.1 GCA_017552965.1 Abditibacteriota bacterium
ATCCCGATGCATGGTCTCAATGACCATCTTTCTGAAATCACCGTCATACTTTCTGTTCTTTCTATGGCGCTTCATGAAAACTGTCCTCTCTTCGTACAATAATATCATAACATAGTTGTCCTACTTTTGGGGTGCAGATCAAACCCATGGGTATTCTTTGTTGACGATTTTCCACCAAAAGTTTTCCAAGCGGATTCTTTATAAAGCCTGAAGCCATTTATGTTACTGGTACAGTGAATTAGATTATAAACAACAGCATTCCTTGTATTAAAAAATGGGAAGGCAGCAATGTAGTATTTTTTCCCTCGGTCAAGTCGCAAACCCTTGATAATTCTTTCGATGCGTTGTTCAAAAGCGTCTTTATCGCTTCCATATAGAAGGAGATTTTCAAGGTCCATCAAATATGTTTGTTGGTATTTATTTCTTGTGTTCTCAGTTTTAACCATCTTAACTGCTCTTATGGTATCTGATACCATATGATTAAGTATTACCTCGCTCCAGCTGTTTATAAACGGCATTATTGCGCCCCAGTCAATAGAGGCAATAAATGGATCGTAGACAAGAAGGTAATGCTTGTTCTTTTGTATCATCTGCCCTAAACGTCTGGCCAAATCATTTCCGTTCTCGGTTGTGATATGCCAATGGAAATTTTTAGTTTCCTTGGGCATGAGAGTTTTCAAGTGTTCTGTTTTTGCTTCGCAAAAATCGCTGAAATATAAATCAATTTGCTTCTCTTGATATTGCCACGCAACATTCCTGAGGTAGTTTGCCACCCGAACAGGAGTGCCATATACTTGAGTGCCGGTATCATCGAAGTACTCGCCACAATTTGACATGCAATCAATGAAAACAAGTCCTGAACAATACGTGTTTTGGAGTAACTTTTGTGCCCAAGTCTCTACGTACTTCTTGATTAATTCAAACTTTTTGATTGAATGAGGATTAACATGTCCAATAACAGTACCGTTGATGTTCACTTCATTTATTCTCCAGCAATACGATAAACTATTAAAAATCGTGTCAAAAAGTCCTACTTTATATAGTAAAATCTATATTTGTATCGATTCACTTTTCTGCTTTCTCGGATAAGGTTCCTTCTTTGATATGGTAACTGATACCATGTTTGTTACAAAAAGATATAACCTCATCAGCCTTGTCGTTATAGAAATTTTTGTGAAGGCTATATGACGTTACATCTGTACTGTAATTCATTCGACCAAATATAATTCGGTCAACAAAAGCTACTTGCTCAAGCAACTTCTGCAAATCCTGTTTAACTATGTTAGGTGTCGGAAACGGCTCGATGCTAACCCATGTTTTACAACCTGCTTCATGCAAAGCCTTAAGTGAATCAAGTCGTTTTTTCCATGGGGCTGAACCAGGTTCCATGCGCTTTCGAAATGACTCGTTTGTAGAAATTAACGTGATGCCGTACTCATTCTCTTTAGAGAGTTTTGCAAGTTCAATTGGCAAAACTCCTTTAGTTAGAACGGAGCATCGGACCCCTGCTTCATTAATCTTTCTTATTGCCTCAAAGCTCATGCTCTGGACTTCATTGTACTGATACATGAACGGATCGGTTGTAAAGCACAAATGCAGTATCTTGATTTTATTCTTGAGTTTCGGTAGTTCGACATCCAGTAAAGACAGCGTGTTTTCAACAAGTGCAGGTTCACACCATTCATCATATGATTTTATCTCGCCAAACCTTTTCTTCTGCAAAAATGCGTAACAAGGATAATGGCAACCATGAGAGCAACCCAAGACATGGTTCATTGTGTAGTCACCATATTCGACCCCTGTTTTGTATATAAGCGATTTTCTCTTAATAAACTTCTTGATTTTTTTCATGACTCCCACTTAATGTGTACTTTTTGATTTGAGCTTTCTGACATGAATGTTGTCGGTCTGCCCGTAGCTGTAAATGCCGGGTTTCTTAAAACTGAAATATGACCTTCTTTTTCAAATTCTTTTAGAACCTTAGCGACTTTATGTTTTTCGCAGATTGCCCCATTTCTCATATAGAATTCAGCCAAAGCCTTGTTATATGAAGTCATAACGTTGTAACTTGAAAAATGCTCCTTTGCTTTGTTCTTAATGATTGTATCATCGATGAAATTATTATTCGGGTCTTCAGGGATTAAAGACAATTGCCTGTTGTTTTGGACAGTTTGCCATAGCTGCCAGCGATTCCAGATATTATCAACCATTAACAAGCAACCGTCAGGGTGGTTAGTAGCATGAATCATTCTATATTTTGGTCTTTGGCCTTGACGTATTCTAAGTGGCATGTTAAGGACATAGGTAAAATCTTTTGATAGTCGTTGACAATACTGCTTTGCAAAGCATTCTTCTGCCTGGTATCCGTCTTTTCGTCTGTCGCGATAGTCTTTTATAATGGCCTGCCAATAGTTACCACCGGCAATTACATCTAAGTCATGAATAGAATTTGGAGTAGTCGTATTTGTTGAATCGTATTCTACAAGGTCATCAAATACTGTCGGATCATCAAGTATTAATGTAGTACCTAATACACTGCAAGCTTCTCGGATAAATCCGAATGTATTTAGATTAATTAGCAACTCAACAGAATTAAAACCGTTTTTAGCAAGTGTGTCAAATATAGGAAAATGAAGCGACTTGATTCCATAGGGATCAAGATATAAGAATACGTTAGTATTGACCTTGTCCCTGAGAATATCAAAGATTTGTTCTTCGTATCGTCCTGATACAACTGTTGCAGACGGATAATCTGATAGGACTTCTTGTAATTCGCGTCCATACTTTAATTCAATAAAAGTTGTGCTGATACAAGGATTATCATGTGTTGTTGATCTCAAACACTCTTCAATAACATCTAAAGCAATTAATGGGGAACCCGGTTTCCCATCTTCAAATTTGCCCTTGCCGGCAAAACAATCGATATATGTTAACGGCTTATGTGTGTGAAGAATTTTAGCAACATACGGTTTAAAATAACACTCAAAGAGTTGGTCTTTCACTTCTGACCACGCTTTCTTTTCCTGAAAGAAGTCATCGTTATTCCTCGGCATATTCTAATCCCCTTCGCCTTAAATCTTTTTAGTAATAATATGTGTCACAATCCGTCTATGCAGCTCAAGGCCTCCTTAATTATATGTTTTATGTTATACGGCATCTGGCTTAGCATAATTATGCGTCTCGTGCGGTCTGACAGAGTTGTAATCCGTGATGTTGTTGAATCGGATTGCGAATTGAAATGCTTTTGGCGAGTTGACCCCGGCAACTTGCGCTGACGCCTGACAGTAATATTAGCGTCCGAATTTATCTTGTTTTGGTATTGGATATCCGTTTCGGCGAAACACGTCCCGGAGAAAGTCGCGTTCCATCGTCAGCTGACCGATGGTTTTCAACATCCGAACGCGCTCTTGCTCCAGCTCAGCCTCCTTTTTGCGGATTTCATTCTCGGATGACGTTCGTTGAACACGCGGTCGGCGTTCTTGATGAATTCTGATTTCCAGTCTTGACCATATCAGAATCTAGACCGCTCTCCGCTGCTTTCTCGCCGACTTCCCGATCGCCATCGATAATACAGACCGGCAACTTATAATTCTTTCATAATCCAGAAAAAATGAAATAACTATAAAAACGGACTGCCATAGGCAGCCCGTTTTTAAAAAGATTACAGTCTTTCGCTCTTGTAGACGTCCAGGAAATACTTGTAGGTATCTACCTTCAGCTCGCCGCAGGCGGCTTCGTCCACAGCGATATAAGCGTTGTTGTGGTTCTGCAGAGCAGAGATGGTCCACTTGCTGCTTACCCCGCCTTCCACGCAGTGGGCCAGGGCCCGGGCCTTGTTGTGGCCGTTGATGAGGAGCAGCACCTCGCGGGAGTCGGTGACGGTGGCCACGCCTACGCTGAGGGCTCTGGAGGGCACCTGGTCGGGGTCGTTGTCAAAGAAACGGGAGTTGACGATCTTGGTGTCCTCGGTCAGGTCGCGCACGCCGGTGCGGGAGTTGAGGGAGGTGTAGGGCTCGTTGAAGGCGATGTGACCGTCAACGCCGCTGCCGCCCATAAAGAGGTCTATGCCGCCGTAGGAGGCTATCTTTTCTTCATAGCGGGCGCACTCGGCTTCCAGATCCTCGGCCATGCCGTTCAGGATGTTGATGTTGCCGGCGGGAATGTCTATGTGGTCAAAGAAGTTGTCGTGCATGAAGAACCAGTAGCTCTCGTGGTGGGTCCTGGGGAGGCCCACGTATTCATCCATGTTGAAGGTGACCACGTTCTTAAAGGACACCTTGCCCTCTTTGTTGGCCTTGATGAGCTTCTTGTAGACGCCCAGAGGGGAAGACCCGGTGGGGAGACCCAGTACAAAGGGCTTGTCCTTGGGGTGGCTGTTGATGGCGTCGATGATATGGGCCGCCGCCCATTCGCACATCTTGTCGTAGTTTTCCTGAATAATGACTTTCATGATGATCTCCGTTTTATATATTATAGCGATGAACTGACAGACAGTCTTGTCAGTATATACCTATCTGATTAGCTTGCTTTTCCCTGCCGCAATCGATGGTATGCATCCCCCCTTCAGGTATCTATGCAGCTAACTCCTCTACATAAAGCTCTTCCCGTTGATCAGATTGATCAGGTTGATGCCCTTTCTGAAGTCATATATGTCCTGAGGCGGATTAGTACGTCTGTAACCGGAACTCATTATGTGCTGGCAGTTCAGGCCGTAATCCTGTCTGACAAACAGAACCTTTCTTTCTTCTTCCAGATTATCAAACTTTTTCATTGCTTCAAGTGAAGGACAGTAATCGTCGCTCATCTTATAGACTATGTTATTCCAGTTGATCCGTTCTCTGCGCCTGTTCCATTTGGCCAAGGCCTCTTCTTTGTCCTTGTAGTGTATAAAAAAGATTTCCACTCCGCCCAGAACTCCTATGGGTGATGTCATTCTTTTGGGATGCTTCTGCAGATCTTCATAATGAACCGATTCTTCCGGGCTGATAAAACTGAGGTCCATAGACATATATTCCCGCAAATCAGAAATGAACCTGCCGAAATCCTCGGAGTAGAATAAAAGTCCTACCGTAGGAGACTGATAGGGGATCTGAAAATAGCGGTAAACGTGTCCCCCCCAGCAATTATCCGATATAATGGTAAAGTCGGTATCCTTCAGCCGGCTCCGGCGAAAAGAGCCCCATATAAAGTTAGTCTTTTCCCTTGTGTTCAAAGGGTCGGTCTTGTTTATGATGTATTTTATTAGTTTTCCTGCCATGATCTTGCTCCGTATTCTTCCTTGAAAAAGTGGCCGCAGAAAACTGCTTGCTTTATATCTTCGGTCTGCATACTTCCTGTGGTCGAGAAATTGCATCTCTTCCGCGGAAGGACGGTGGCTAAAATTGGGTCATATCTCCAAACCGTTGTACAGATCGGCGTATCTTTTGACGGTGTTTTTTACGTCAAATTTTGCCAGCTCCTCTTCATTTACCGTCGGTCTGTTGTTTTTGTGCTCTTCCATAAAGCCGCAGATGTATTCCGCCCAGCCTTTGGGGCCTGCGCTGAGAGGAAGAGCTTTCCACAGGCCCAGCGTTTCGATCTCTCTCGTAAGACAATCGGAGCCGAAGCACATTACGTTCATGCTCATAGCTTCCATCGCTACGTTGCTCAGTCCTTCAAACAGAGACGGGAATATCATATAGTCCGCTTTGCCCATGGCTTCAGGGACATAGGTATCAGGCGGCAGCATAGCGATACAGTTATTCAGCTGCAGATCCGATATTTGCTTTTTGATGTCTTCTTCAAGAGGGCCGTAGCCAATAAGGGTCAACCGGATATTCGGAAATCTGGTCTTTATCAGGTTGAAGGTATCAATAATAAATTTGTGGTTCTTTTGGGGAGTGAACCTGCCTACGTGGACAAAGTCTATAGTATCCTTTGTATCGTCTTTCGGATATTTGGATTTGTCGAATATACTGAGATCTATGCCGTTGTAAAAGACTTTCGTGTCCTTCCTTTTGCCGAAGACGTCGTCACAAGCGATACGGGATACTCCGATAAGGCGGTTAGCGTTCCTCAGGGCGTTTTTTGTTGTGATGTAAATAAACAACTGTTGAATGACCGTTTGATTCTTGACCAGGATCTTTGAGCTGTGAGCGCTCAAAACTCTCGTGGTGATCTTATGCTTTTTGGCTGCTGCCAGGACGATACCGCCTATTCTGGTATCGTGACAATGGACCGTGTCGTATTCGTGCTGATCAAAAAAACTGTCGGCGAAACGGTATAGACGCCGGCAGTTATCGAGTTTGCCGATGTCCTTCCTGTCTTCAAAATAATAAAAGCTTCTGATGTGAGGGAACTCGTTTCTGAGAACCGTTTCTTCTACAGGATGGAATAAAAGCAGGTCTAAATCAAACTCGCTGCATAAGAGTTTTGTCCGTAGCTGGACACCCTTTTGTATTCCGCCCTTGTTGTCAAAGGGCATACCGCACGAAAGAAGCACCTGTTTTTTCATAATGATTTCCTCGTTGTTCAAACTATAATGCTGAGCCAAAACCGCTCTGCCGGGTGACTTGCTATTTGAATACGACCACGTCTTCCGGCTCTTTTCTGTTGCTGTAAGGGACGCTGAACGATTCCGGATAGTGACCTATGGCGATCTCAGCGCAAAGCTGCTCGTTCTCCGGGATCGCCAGATAGGCTTTGATGGCTTTTTCTTCTGCCTGAGGCATTTTCAGGGTTTTCTTCAAAACGCTGCAGCCGATACCCAGAGAATGAAGCGTCAGAGACAGATATCCGCTGAAGATCCCTGCGCTTACGATCCAATCAAACAATTCGGTATTATTGTAGGCGGTCTTTATGCCTGTGATCACCAAAAACTTTTCGCCCTGAATGTCAAACGGTTTGTTGCATATAGCGGCGCAGGATTTGTCCGATACGTATACCCTGAAAGCTTGTCTGTTACAGGCGCTGGGCGCTCGCAAAGCAAGCCGCACAGCCTCGTTGATCTCTTCCTTTGTGACGGGTTCGTCACTGAATGACCGGATGCTGTGTCTGGTACTCAGCACATCTTTGATGGCTGAATAGGGAGTCATCATAACTTCGTTTTTTGTCAGGCTTAGGACGCCTCCGCAGCCGTAGTCGGTCAGAGGCACGTTTTTCTTGGCAAAAATGTCTTCGATCTCTGCAGCCAAAAGCGTGTCCTCCGGGTATGCCGAGGCTTTCTTGGCCTGGATATACTTGTATAATACGGACATGGCCGTGCGATAATAAAACTTATCGTGCTCCACAAGACCGGACAGCAAAGCGGCCATTTTCAGAGCCTTGTCCCTGCCCCACAGCTTGCGCGGATTAGTGTAAAGCAACCCCTTTTCCAGCCTGTGCGCCTGCTGCAAGAGATAGTATTCATTATCCTGACGGCTGACAGACATTTTATATATACTGCATGTGGTTCTTACGGCATCAACGAGTTTTTCGGCTCGTGCTCTCAGTTTTTTTAGGATCATTTTACTTGTCGTTCTTCTTGCTTATGATGTCTTTCAGGTCTGTACTGGAGATCCCTTCCGTGTGGGGAAGAAAAACCAGATCGCATCCAACTTCTTTCAGCTGACGTTCTATTTCATTATACATATCGCTGCCCTTCCAGTCGCTTCCGTGAAAAAGGGCGTCAAACTTCAGCTCCCGCCAGGCCTGCATTTTGTCCATGCTTGTCTGAGGGACCACCTCGTCCACGTATCTTATGGCCTCAACTATTGCCTTTCTCTGTTCGAATGGTATTACAGGGGTTTTGTGCTTGTATGATTGCACGGCTTCATCTGTGCTGACGCCCACAATAAGATATTCGCACTGCTCCTTGGCATTTCTCAGTATATTGAGGTGCCCTATGTGAAACATATCAAATACGCCGGTAGTGTAACCGATTTTATATTTTTTCATGTTGTGCCTCTATTTCTTTTTGGCAGCCAAAGATTTTAACGTTGTTATCAGATATGCCAGACTGTCATCCTTAAAGAGCCTGGTTAGTATTAAATAAGTCGCTAATCCTATTATGGTTTGGAGCAGCAGGATCACAGTGTCATTTAAGCTCAGCAATAAAACAGAATACATCGCAGCGCCCATAATGGACGACATTAGCAGGCTGGGGATGACGTCCTTTATCTGCAGCAGATATCCGTAGTTGAGCAGCTTTTTGTTGGGCCAGATGTTTATCAGCGCGCATATAAAGTTTGTAATGGCAAGACTCATGGCCACCCAATAGATCCCGAAAAACATGCTGATGATCAAAAGGATGACTCCGATCCCTTTCTTCAGCAGATCCAACTTAAGCAGCAGACCGGCTTCCTTACAGGCCATGATCACACTTACGTTTACAAAGATCAAAGGCCGCGACGCCATAGCCAGGCAGCCTATCTGAAGATAAACCACGCTTTCCAGCCATTTTTCTGTCAGTATCAGCAGTATCAAAGGCTTGGCCATTACGGCTAACCCTGCCATTATGGGAAAGGTCACATAGCTGGACACCTTGGTTATGCGGCGAACTATGGATCTCATTTGATCCCGGTCGTCCTGGCATTTTGCCAGCGCAGGAAACAACACGCCTGTGATCGTTGGCTCTACGAAAGCCATGCCTGTATGCGGGAACTGATGCCCTTTATTGTAAAACGCCAGATCGGCGGCAGAATATTTCTTGCCGATTATCAGATTCCGGAGCTGCGCATACACGGTATCCAGCAAGCCCATAGCGAGTATTTTCCAGCCGAAGTCATATATCTTTTTCAGACGCTGAAATGAAAATTCCGCTTTAGGCCGCCACCCGACTATACACCATAGTACGGCGGCATTTATGAGCGCTCTGGAAAGATTCTGGCAAACAAGAGCCCACACTCCGCAGCCCATATACGCCATGGTGATGGATATGACGCCTGACGCCAGGGTGCCCGTGAGTGTTGCGTAAAAAAACTTTTTAAACATCAGGTGCTTTGACGTGTAGGACTCCTGCACACAGGAAAGAGCCGTCACCGGCAGCTTGAGAGCCATGACCCTTATAACAGGCACCAGCATAGACTCGTGATAAAAAACAGCTATATAAGGAGCAGAGAAATAAACCAGCGCATACAATACCACGGCTATGCCCAGGCTGAACCACAGACAGGTGGAAAAATCCAAATGGTCCGAGTCCTTGTTGGCGATAAGCGACTTGCCGAAGCCACTGATGACGAATACGTCGCATATGGCTATGAATACCATGACCATAGCAACCACGCCGTATTGACTGGGCAAAAGCAGCCTTGCCAGCACCATAGATATTACAAAGCTGGTCCCCTGCGCTCCGGCGCGTTCGGCAAATTTGTACAAGAAGCCGGATTTGGCCTTTCTTCTGAAGTCGCTCATACTACTTCCTGTTCAGCGGCGATTTGCCGAAGAACATTTCTCCCGAAAGATCCGGCTCGGGATAAGGACTGAAGTCAAACAGGTATTCGGTCAGATGTTCTTCGATGTATTTCACGTCATCGTCAAAGTTCTTGAATCGCAAAAAGGTCTGAGTGTTTGCTATTGACAGGGCCGGATCAAACACTGTTTTGGGACGCGGATTTTCTCCCAGTCCCAGAAAGCCTCGCAGCTTGGCGGTAGCATTGTCATAGTCATATACCATATCCTCAAACCGCATACGAAGGATGCGCTCTGATTTTTTCTTGTAGGGCTGATCGTCTCTTATCCCCCGGAAATACTTGACGAAATCCCGCACGTCATTCACCGGGGCAAAATGGTTTCTGCCCCTCAGCTTTGTTTTCAGGAAAATGTAGTTGTCTCTCGGATCACGATCCACTATTATTGCATAGGGCTCATCAAAATAGGGGAAGGCAGCCTGGGGGTCGTTGCCGGCAAAAGGCTGATCTATGACCAGCGGCTTATCGCCCTTGGCTCCGATTATCTGCAGCAGGTTTTTTACGTGCTGTTTTGCCAGTTCATAAAAATCCCTGGTTGCGGCAGCATAGCTGACCTGCTTTTTGGGCCAGGACGATAGCTGGACTCCGCTTTTCTTTTCTTGTTTTTTTATGCTTGCCAACGCCCTTCCTCGGAGCTTATTCTCAATAAAACTCCTTTTGGTATATGTCAGGTCCGTCCAGTACCAGCTGACGGAGGTGATCTTGTCGATGAAGTCCATTACCTCTTTTTCAAACAGTTCAAAAGTGGCGGTACTTCTGGAGTAGTAGCTCTTTATATAGTTCAGTCTGTTGGCGTATCGCTCTATAGCTACAATAGAATCCTTTGTCCGGTTGTGGGGATTCAGCACATGATACGCCAGGTCTATCAGACCGTCAACGTCATATACCCAGTTAAATTCGATAGTATCAAGGATCTGAAAAGAATCAAACTCCATAAGATAATCGGATACAACGCTTGAACCGGTAGAGCCGAAGCCGCAGGCGCCAATAATCATTTTTTATCCTCTCTGGTTAAATAATATATATCAAAAATCAACGGCAACGTAAAGAACATGTTGATCCCAACGATCGGGACCAGTATCGTACCGATCAGCGATCTGATGATGATAAATACAAAAATCACGGAAAACTGTTTTGAGAGAACCGTAGATTTGAAAAACGCCATTTGCGTCGCGTTATAATAATAGTATCTCAGCATAGAGAAAAGCAAAAGTCCACCCAAGAGCCCATGCTTTGCAAGAGTGTCAAATATTTCGCTGTGACCGCCGATAAACGCAAAACTGGTCCTGTCATCGCCGTATCCTGCAAGGAAGGTGGGGATGTCCGTGAAAAGCCATGTATTGATGCTGTTTTGAATATACGTTACCCTTGTCAAAAAGGAAGAGCCCAACAGCAGTGTATTCTGTTCAAAAATCGTGTCGATCACAGATATAAGCCTGAAGGATAGTCTCCTTGAAGGGATAGTTGCTGAGATGAAAGAAGTGATTCTTTCGTAGTCAACGGTCAGATAGATATACAGGAATGCTGCGCATAGTATTGATGCAATGACAATCATAACCGAATTATATTTGGTATTAGTAGTGACAAGGACCAGCAGCATCAAAAGGCCGAGTACTGTAACAATACCCCTTTGCAGCAGGAATGAGTTGACAAAAAAGATCAATGCGTATAAAGCAATACTGAACAGCTTCAAAAGGAGATTTTTATCCCTGAGAAAAACCACCAGCAACGCTCCGGCTATTATAAACAGAGCAGTAGAAAACTGTGTTGACTGAAGAGTCTCACCATTATCCGAAAGGGTGACCATTATTGTCCTGGCTTGCTGAATGCAATTGTATACGGCAAAAAACATAAAAACCATCAGCATCGTGAAAAGCGCCTTTTTTTGCTTCAAAGTCGCTGTTTTGAAGAAATAGACGGACCAGACTCCTCCCAAAGCCCATGCTACGTATCGGTTGGTAGTATTTAACGGTATATTGGATATCCCCATATATACGTAGAGCGGGGTCATCGCCGCAAAGACAAAAAGAAGTCCGACAAAGAGCTTTTGTTTTTTGTCAAGCCTCGTGAAGTATTTTATAGTCAGGTAAAGGCTTCCCAGAATGAGTATGCCCAACGCGAATTTTTGCAGCTTCTCAAACCCGTTAACTATAAATGGTAAAGAGCATAACGCTATAAATATGTGCATATTTCTGCCTGTTATTCTACTATAGACCTGAACATGTTGATACTGTCTCCGACGCTGATATTAGTTTCAACAGGGTCTTGTTTTTCTTTCTTGATCCATTGTATTTGCGAAAGGGACTCCGGAGTAATGTCGCATATTATGTCCGACGAAGGGTCGCAGACTTCCCGCATTATGTCTATGTCCCGCGCAATAACACGAGTGTTAAGCAGGTGCGCTTCCGCGGCAACCATTGAAAAGGTTTCGTGGAAAGAGGGGATCAGGATATAATCGGCTGCCTTTATATACGGATACGGGTTGTCTTTGAAACCAGTAAGAATGATCCTGTCCGAGAGTTGCTCCTTCAGGACCAATTCTGTTATAGCGCTTTCCTCGGGACCGTTCCCGATAATATACCATGTGATGTTGCTGTGGTTCTTCAATATTGGAGCCAAAGCTGCCGCGGCTTCAGCGAATCCCTTCTCCTTAGTCATTCTGCCTACGGACAGGATATTTATCTTGTCTTCATCAAATATCACTTCAGCTTTTTCTTCCGCTTTATCCAGAATGGCTTGTGACGGAAGGATGTTGTAGCAAAAATCCGTTATGGGTGCCAAATCGGGATATCTGTTCAGAAAACTTTTCATACACGACTGTGAAACGCAGATTATCAGGTCAAATTTTCTGTATGTCTCGTGGTTTTCTGCAGTTGCAAGCCTGGTTCTTTGAAAATCTGAATGGACCCAGGCTATTTTCTTTTTAGCGTCGCATTTTTCGAGAGCAAATCTGCCAAAGCCTGTCACCAGTGTTTTTGCAGAGGTCTCCTGATGGTAGGATATGACGGCGTCATAAGGCCCCAGCCTTTTTTGAAATGCCAGCAGGAACGAGACAGGGAGTTTGTTGCCAAAAAACATAGTCCACACTCCCAAAAAGTATTTCAGGAACTTCTGACTGAAGGTACAGACAGAAGATGTGTCCTGCTTGTTCATTCCAAGGACCCTGACGAAAGGGTGCAGTTCGACTAATTTGACGTTTTCCGGGACCGACTGCCTGAAAGGGCCGTTGTCATTGAATATTGCAATGTCTATGTCATATTCGGCGCTTATTGCGCCAAGCAGATTTGAAAGGGCGGACTGGATGCCGCCGAATTCAAAGGATTTATTGATGAACAAGAGCTTCTTTTTCATTTCTGCAACGTGTCAAAAGTCACCAAATCTATATTGTTTTTTGCTAATAGTTCCCTGACGTTGTTTTGAGTATAGAGAACGTGTTCTATGATTCGGGATTCCGACATTGACCCAAAATACGGACTGTCGCATTCCGTGGCAGGATGAATGACCAATTCGCCGACTTGTTTGTCATTCCATTGTATATTGGAAAAAGCGTAATTCAGATCTTCGGCATCAGCTGAGTCCATAAATATTATTATTCCGTCAGGAAGACCGGTGCCGTTTTTTCTGAATTTGTTTATCCAGCTTTTCAGCAGGATCACCTTGAATGGTTCGAAGATCCTCCATTTCAGTGACCTGGTGGTTTTATGATTTTGTGACGGAACGTATATACGCAGATGGTTTCGCATACGTTTTATGCTATATTCCTGCGCCTTTCGTCTGAAAATGTCTATGACCCCAAAGTCTACGTGGACGTTCTGATGGGTATTCCAGTAGTCCGGCTTGCCGATATTTTCCGAATACAACTTATATTGCGCAGCCAGCTCTTTTTCTATATCGGCATCCTTGATCTCGTGTTCACGGTATTTTTTACGGAAAACAGGGTAGCTGAAAAAGACACCGTTTTCATCAACTAGAGAAGGTATTTCATTGGCGTCCAGAACAGGCTTTCCGCAAGATAGAGTCCAGTGCAGTCCCAGGGAAACGTTTTTGTTGCTCGTGTGTTTTTGGGCTTCCCTGAAAAACGGCATATTGACCATGATATTTGTCGAAGAGATGTTTTGCAGTTCAATGCACTGATCTATAGCGTCGTTGACTGCCCTGGACATTCCGTAATCATCTGCGGTTATAATGATTTTTTTCGTATTACCTGCCATGATAAAACCTTTTTTCTTCTATTTTATACTTTATTAAGCTGGAAAGATAGTACACTATACCGCTTGATTTGGATATCTTCGCTGCAAGCGAATCAGTTCCAAAGGGTGTTGACAGTATATCAGGCGCAATCGCTCTTATCAGCTCTTTGTGGATCTGCGTCTTTTTTCTGTATTTTCTTTCTACAGCAGTCCAGGCATATATGATGCTTCTGGAATTGAAGATATTAGCATATCTCTGCCCTACGGCGTTGTATATCAGATTTTCCTGGCCTGCCCATCTGCCTACCCTGCTCTCTATAGAAAACAAGTCAAACGGATTTACCTTTTCGCCGGATCCCTTAATATCTTTCAGCCAGTCATTCAACAGTCTGATGCTTTCTTTGCTGTAATTATGCAGCTTGCACCTGAAGTAGCCTGCTCCGGCCAGCATTCCGGGAATATCTCTGTGAAGGGAACACTTGCCGACCTGTCCCATAATATCTCCGTTTACTATCAGGCCACCTCCGTATTCTGAGAATATGGTATTGGCTATCATAAGAGTCCTCTGAGAAAACCCGTCTTTGCCAAGCAAGCTTTCCATATATCCAAGCAGATCGTCACCAAAGTCCTTGTCGGTTATCTGACGGTGTTTGATGCCTGCGCTATGGCATAGGATAGTCGGTATGGTGATATCCTGTTCATCCCCGGAAAACGAACTATGCCTGATGGTATATGCTTCTGTGTCTTTGTCGAGCGCGTAAAAAACGGCAAGCACTACTCTGCTGTCGTAACCGCCTGTGACGGGGACATAGATTTTGTAAGTATCGTGGTAGTACTTGGCTATGTTCCTAATATAGGGCAAGGTCGTTTCGGCAGCTGCCTTGGGAGTCAGGACAGATTGTTTTTCTTTTGCATTTATGAATCTGCATGCCTGCTTTTTAGTAAGGTCAAGCCGATGGTTCGGCAAGAGCCGTTTTATCTTCCTGTATTCCGTAATATCATAAGGCATTGCCTGGGATATATCGCCGCTTTTTCTGATGGCAGTAAGTTCGCTGTCCGGCTCCAGGGCACACACCTCACTGATCTTTTTCTTGTTGTCTGAGCAACAGGACTTTGTCGTTGAATAAAAGACAGGAATGCTGCCCGACGCATCTCCTATGACATTGCATCCGACGTCGTCCTTGTATAGGATAATATATTTCCCTCCTAAGACTTTTTCTTTCTCAACAATGTCTTCTACGCCTGCTGAGTCTGTCAATAAAAAGCCCGGCAGGTCCTCGCTGCTTCCGGTGATCACGTTTACACAATCACCAAAGAGCACCAGGATCCTCGATCCCTGCTTCTTGATTTGCAAAGGAGTTCGGTCATCACAGCAAAAAAAGTAATTACCCAGATCGACCGTCTTTATGTACTCGTCGTCAGCAGTATTACCGATATAAAACGAGTAAAGCCTGTTGTCAGATAATTTCATTACACAATGTCTCTGTAAATGCCATGATATTGTCCTGCTATGACGTTCCAGTCAAACTTTTTGGCGGCATCAGGAGCGTTAGCCGAAAGACTGGCATAGTTCTTTATGATATTTTTAATGCCTTCCGCCACGGACTCTGCGCTGTGCGAATCTACGTGATAACCCACGTAGCCCTCGTCAAACTGTTTGTCGAAGCCCTGCCCTTCGGAATAGATGACGGGCAGTCCGCAGCTCAGGGCCTCGGCATATACCAGGCCAAAGCTTTCCGCAAAAGAAGGCATCACAAAAATATCATGCTGCCTGTAAAGGTCTGCCAGTTTTTCCTTCCGGACAGGCTCATGATAGGTGGTATACCCGTCTTTGATTATCTGATCATAGACGTCTTTTTCCACTATCTTGCCTACCGCGGTAAGGGTGGTCTTAATGCCTTCTTCGCGAAGGATCTCCATAGCCTGCTGAGTAGCGCCGATGTTTTTGTTTCTGTCTATTCCTCCGGCATATATAAGCCTGACCGGGTCACCGGGGCTTTTTGCTTTTGCAACGCCTGAAAGCCAGAAAGGATCTATACCATTGGGAATCGTGTCAGATTTTCCTTCTAACGAACTGTGATATTTCTCCGGAACAAAGCGACGGAACACGGTATTCTTATAGGCTTCCGACAAATAGAATACCCTCTTTGCGTCCAGCATGGTTTTTACGCCTCTGCTTCTCAAAAAGGGGAGCTTGGCAAAAAAATCATTTACGTCGGTATTGCGAATAGCTGCGACATACGGTACTCCGTATTTTTTGCTTAACACTCTGGCTGCATTGCCGTCTGTAAAGAGCGTATAGGCGTGGATCAAATCAAATGACGCTATATCATACTGTCTTTCACAGGCTTTGATGATCTTGCTCTGCTTGTAGTCAAAAAGGATCCTGTCCCAGTATTTAAAACATTCGCTCACAACCGCATAGTCTGCGGGCTCTATTATTTGCTCAGAACCGTGATAAATAGGGACGAATACCTGATTGTCGTATCCCAGACCGTTCAGATATTCAATCATTGTCTGATGCAGCGTCGATCTTAAATAATTGCAGTTTATATGCAGAATGCGCATATGTTGTCCTACAGCCTCCACCACAGGAGCCCGGACTTGGCCAGGGCTTTAACTTCATAGAGTCCCTTCACGTCTATGAGCACCTTGCCGGAGGCCTTTTTGTTGTACATGGCCTTGACGTCGTCCAGGGACAGGGCTCTGAATTCGTTGTGGGCCACGGCGGCTATGATGCAGTCTGCGCCCTTGGCGTCTCCGATATCCGTGAGCTTCACGCCGTATTCATGCTCCGCGTCTCTCTCACTGGCCCAGGGGTCCACCACCACCGGCTCGATGCCGTATTCCCTCAGGCGCACGATGATGTCGTTCACCTTGCTGTTGCGGGTGTCCGGGCAGTTTTCCTTGAAGGTGAGGCCCAGTATCACTACCTTGCTCCTGGCCGGGGCCTGTCCCGCCTCGATCATCTTTTTGATGGCGGCGTCCGCCACGTATTTGCCCATGTTGTCGTTGACGATGCGGCCGTTCAGGATGATCTGGCTGTGATAGCCCAGCTTTTCCGCCTGATAGGTGAAGTAGTAGGGGTCCACGCCTATGCAGTGGCCGCCCACCAGGCCCGGGCGGAACCCGAGAGCGTTCCACTTGGTGTTCATGCCGTCCACTACCTCGTTGGTGTCTATGCCCATGCGGTCAAAGACCATGGCCAGCTCGTTCATAAAGGCTATGTTGATGTCCCGCTGGCTGTTTTCCACCACCTTGATGGCTTCGGCAGTCTTGATGGAACTGACGGGGTAGGTGCCCACCTCTATGACCAGGTCGTACACCTTCTTGATCTCCCTGAGGGAGGCTGCGTCCATGCCGGAAACTATCTTGCGTATGTTTTCCAGCCGGTGCACCTTGTCGCCGGGGTTGATGCGCTCGGGGGAGTAACCCACCTTGAAATCCCTGCCGCACTTCAGGCCGGACTCCTTTTCCAATATGGGGACGCACACGTCCTCGGTGACTCCGGGATACACGGTGGATTCATACACCACTATGGAGCCCTTTGAGAGGTTGCGGCCCACTATCTCGCTGGCGCCTATGACCGGGGCCAGGTCGGGGGTATGGTCGGTGTTCACCGGCGTTGGCACCGCCACTATGATGAACCGGGCCTTTTGGAGATCCTTTTCGTCGGCGGTAAAATATACGGAGGTCTTTTGGATGCCCTCGTCTCCCACCTCGTTGGTAGGATCCACGCCGGACTTGTAGAGGTCTATTTTGGCCTTGTTGAGATCAAAGCCTATGACGTTCACCTTTTGGGCAAAGGCCACCGCGATGGGCATGCCCACGTAGCCCAGACCCACCAGGGCCAGGCTCTCGGTCTTGTTAAGCAGTGATTTATATAAAGTCATATCGTGTACCTTTAATGAAGATGTTTTCCGTTTTTCCGGGCATTAGCCAACTTATACCGGACACATAAATTCATTTTTCAATAATATCTATCAGCATCCTCGTAAGGTTCTTGAAGTCATACACTTCTGCAGCTTTTCTGGCATTTCTGCCCATCTCTTCCTTTTCGTCATCGTTCAACGAAGCCATAGCAAGGATCCCTGCGGCGATATCCTTGGGCTCAAAGCCTTCAGTAAGCTTTCCGCAACGGTATTTCTCGACAATGCTGTATCCGGGTCGGACCGTATAAAACACAGGCTTTCCGGCTGCAAAATATTCAAAGGCCTTGTTGTAGCTTTCACCAACACGAAGCAGCGGATTCATTTCCCAGTGAACTATGTTCAAGTTTGCTTTGCTGTCTATAGAAGGGATGAACTGTTTGTTCACTCTCCCCTTGAATACAACGTTTGAGATGCCTTCATCTTCTACTCTTTTCTTCAACTGTTCCAACTCATCTCCGTCTCCGAAAATGATGAACTTGATCTTCGGGTCATTTATCAGCTTTGCGGCATCCACTATCAGGCCAAGATTATTGATCCGCCTTATTGAGCCGCAATAGACGACTTTGTAGAGCTCGGGATTATCCAGATCTTCATCTGAATACGGATGAGAATTAAGATTTTGATCAAACGCCTCCAGGTCAACACCGTTATTGATATGATACAGCTTCTCATTATCGACAGGACCGCCATGAGCCTTATCCCATTTATGCTCGCATACATAGTCAGGCCCACCCTCCTGGGTGAAGATAACTGCTGCGGCTTTCTTGTAAATCCATTTTTCACCGGCATACAGGATCCTGGACAGCAAGCTCTTCTTTGTGAGCCGCCTTGAATAGGCTACGATGGCTTCCGGCCATAGATCCCGGACTTCGCAAATACACTTGACGCCAAACTTTTTGGCCAGCTGGATCCCGGCGACCATCGTAAGAGGGTGGACTGATGATGCAATGATGATATCCGGATTGCCATGTATCTTTGCGTATTCAAGGGCAGCCTTTTTGACGTTGAAATAAAAGTCTATCATATTAAGCACGCGTCCGATGCCATTTCCCTTATATTTTCTTGCCTTTACGAAAACGAAAGGGGTATGGATCTCCTCTGCGTATTTCTCTGCCCAAAGATCATCGGTATCAATACATTTTTCTTCTGTCCTGTTGAAAAAGATGTTTGAACAGAATACTACCGGGCTGTAGCCGGCTCTTTGAAGGTACTTGGCAAAATAATAGTGCCTTCCGCCCTTGTCAAAGAGCATGTTGCTTGCATAATGATTCATTAACCAGATTTTCAAAATACTACCCACTCTTTACTTACTAATCATTTAGTCTTCTTCCAAGAATTCCGTCCGGCTGCCTCAAAAAGGACTAACCTCAGCGAATACAGGTGTCGCCTGTTCCTGAAGGAAGGCAGCCGGATTCATTCTTCGGTTCCTTTGAATTCAGTCATAGTTTCGGATTCTTCGCCGCTAATACCTTCCCGTTTGAATACTGTTTTAACCGTTTCAAGAATGATTGTCCAGTCTCCGATGAAGGTTACGTGCTCTACGTATTTCACATCCCAATCAAACTTCTCTTCCCAGCTTATGGCGTTCCGGCCGCTTACTTGCGCAAGGCCGGTCAAGCCCGGTCTCACCTCATGGCGGCGAGCCTGATGCTCGTTGTAGAGGGGCAAGTATTTTACAAGCAGCGGTCTTGGGCCGACAAGAGACATATCGCCCTTTAGAATGTTAAACAGTTCAGGGAGCTCATCCAGTGACGTGGAACGCAGCTTTTTACCAAAAGGAGTCAATCTTATGGCGTCATACTCAGGTCCGGACTGCCCTTCCTTTGGTGAGAGCATCGTCCTGAACTTGTACAACTTGAAGACCTTCCCGTTTTTTCCCGGACGATCCTGTGTAAAAAAAACCGGCCTACCGAGCTTGGCGAGAACCAATAGCGCAGTAATCAGAAGCACTGGAGATAATACGACGGTCGCAAACAGCGCGCATAGAAAGTCCTGCGGACGCTTAATGAATCTCTCGTATGGACCGCAAGATTTGTGCTTCATTCGTTCCTCCGTCTTCCGCTCTGTAATGACTCGCTGGTATCCGACGTTACGGCATCGGGATGCAGCAATATCTGCACGAAAATCATGAATATAATGCTTTGTTTATTCTTGTCCTACTATAAAGACATAATTAGTGGTGGCGCTTCCGCCAATATTCAGCATCAAGCCGTTTTTAGCCCCCCTGACCTGATACCTGCCTGCGGTTCCGGTAACCTGCTTGTAAATATCCAGAAACATCCTGGCGCCGGAAGCTCCTACCGGATGGCCTGCTCCGATAAGGCCGCCCGACGGATTGATAGGCTTGGTACCGTCAAAAGCAATCAGGCCGCTTTCTATTGCCTCGTACTCTTTACCGGGTGCTGTCAGTCCGAACGCGCTTATTGCCGCATACTCGGAGCTTGTAAAACAGTCATGAGTTTCAAATACGTCTATATCGTCAACAGTCAATCCTGCTCTTCCATATGCATCCTGCACAGCTTTTCTCGTCCAAGGCAACACATATTCGGACCCTTCGTTGTCTGCCATCTTCTTGTCAAACAGCATTGGCGCAGTTCTGTGCCCGTAACCTTTGATAATGGGTTTATCTTTGATCCCGCGTTCGCCGACAAATCTTTTGCTGCAGAGCACAATAACGGCAGCGCCGTCTGTGATTTGCGAGCAGTCGGAAACAGCGAGTCTGCCGCCGACAAGAGGGTTTGTGTCTGTTCCTCTGGTACTTGCCTGATCGTAACTCATAAACCATTTGCGTGTCTGCGCAAGGGGATTGCGCTTTGCATTGCTATAGTTAATGATGCTTATCCTCGCCAGAGCGTCCATGTACCGCTTTGCATCCAGTTCCGGGTATTTCTTCAGCGTCTCATCAGCAAGTTTTCCAAATAGTTTTGGAAAAGGGAACTCAATGCCTTTGCTTTCTTTTTCATAATCGGCAGCGCGCCCCAAAAAGTCTCCGCCGGTCAGCGAGTCAACGGTTTTCATCAGTTCCCAGCCGAGGACTATGGTTACGTCATATTCGTCTGCCCTGATTTTTGTGGCCGCTGCGTCAATAGCAACGGAAGAACTGGCGCATGCCGCCTCATAACGCGCAGAAGGAACGCCATAAAAAGCCTCGTCTACTTCCGTCAGAAAAGCGCCAAGGTGCCCTTGTTCCGTATATTTTTCAGCAATGAAATTGCCGACAAAACATGCGATACGGTTTTCCCGGTTCAGGCTCTTCACGTCTTCAAAAGTCAGTCCTGCGTCAGACAGCCCGTCAGCAACCACCTCTTTAAGAAGAGCAACCATACCTTTGCCTTCTTTCTTCCAGTTGCGTTCAAAATCAGTCTGTGCGCCGCCGAGTATATAAACCTTGCTCATAACTTTACCTCCCTGATTTGAAATAGCGCCTGAAATCATACTTCGAGGGCTTCACATCTGACAGAAGCTGTTTAATATCTACCTTCCTGCAGATTTCCGGAAGCCGATCGTTTATCAAAGCCGGTACATCAGTTGCTAAGGACAAAGCCTGATACACCGCCAAGGGAGGACACCAGCTAAATCCTGTAGCCATCACGTCATCGGCAGCATCGACGTTATAACCGACATTTTTGGCTGCGTAGAGGCTGTATATGATATACTTGAGGAGAAACGACAGGCATATCTCTGCTTCCTGTGACTGGTTATTAACAAGACAGACGAATGCATTCGTGTATTCGCCGTCAGCGATACACTTCTTCATTTTGTCGGCAAACGGAAAAACATATGGGATCACGTCTCTGTACATCCCCGTATTAATATCTAAAACGGTTTGACGAACGATCCCGTTTTCATATTTGATTCGCCTGTAGAGGCCGGCCCCGCTTTTTCGCCCAAGCTTGTTTTCATCTATCAGCTTCTGAGTAAACTCCGGAAGGACAAAGGTCTCATGCGCATAATCATTTGTATTTTCATAAATGTTATCTACTATGGCCTTGTGGACATCCAGACCGACAAAGTCCGACGTAACCAGCGGAGGCATAGTGCGACCGGTAAAAGATCCGAGCAGAGCGTCTATATAATCAATTCCGCCATTGTCTTTGAACTTCTCAGCGTATTGGAGAGCCTCATTAATAAACTGAAAGCCTATGCGGTTGCCCAAAAAAGCCGGAGAGTCTTTTACCTCTACGACCGTCCGATAAAGTATCTTGCTGAGATACTCCTTCAGAGCGGTCTTGGTTTGTTCATCCGAAAAAGCTGTTGAGGTCAATTCGCAGAGAGGCATGCTGTATGGCGGGTTGAACATATGAACGCCAAAGAAATGTTCGCGCAGTCCCTTCGGATAACAAGATGCGAGATCAGTGATCGAAAGACCTGAAGATCCGGTGCAGGATATTGCGTTGGGCTGAAGCGCTTTTGCCACTTGCATAGCTATGTCTTTTTTTACCCCCATGTCTTCTTTGCTGCTCTCAAATACAAGATCTGACTCTGCAACACATTGCTCAAGCATTGAAAAATCAGCCGGGATCAGATTCTTTGCGATAGCATCTGCTCTAACAGATTTCACGATCCTCGGAATAGTTCTCTTTACTTTTTCAATATCCCTGCCCACGCAATAAACTACTGCATCGCCAAAGGAAGCAAAAATACCCGCAACAGTCGCACCCATTGTGCCTGTTACTCCTACAACAGTTATTGTTCTGATATTCAACTTGTTACCCTCTCTGTCAGTCATCAAAAAACTTGATCGGCTTTGCGGGACACCCCACTGCAGTACATTTTGCCGGGATATCTTTAACAACAACGGCTCCTGCTCCTACTATGCTGTAGTCTCCTATATTCTTTCCCTGGATGATACTCATGCCCGTACCCATTTCCACTGAATGTCCGATGTTTGTATTTCCGGACACATTGACAGACGGATAGAGGGTCACGAAGTCGTTCAGAACGGCGTCATGGCCGATCGTGCAGTCCAGGTTAACGATGACATGATCGCCGATGGATACATTCACAGTAATAATCGAATGAGCGCAAATGATGGTTCCTTCTCCTATAGTTACGAGATCACTTTTCACTACACCCGGGTCGATCACGGTTCCAAACAGAATATTTGCGTTTACTGCTTTCATGTTGGCAACTATCTTTTCCCGAACTTTTGAAGCGCCTATTGCGCATACAAAATAAGCGTGGGGATACTTACCAACATCGGCTGTCTTACCCAACACCTTATAGCCATTGATGCTTGCGCCCTGAATGCTGTCATCATCATCCATAAACCCAAGAATATTCCAGGTTGGTTCGTCAATATTTTGGCGCTCTGCTGCCCATGCTACCTCACGGCCAAATCCGCTTGCTCCAAATATGATTAAGTCCTTCATGTGCAATTAGTCTCCGCTTTCACTCATTTAGTGCATCCTGTTAAAAGAAGCAGATATTTTCTCGAGTCAACATCTCATGCTTGTATTTTTGCATTATTATCCGGGGAAATGCCTGGATGCAAAATTTACCGGAAGCATCTGTGAATGATATCGATAACTCTGTCCTGCTGATCCGGAGTCATCTTGTTGTCCGAGGGGAGGCACAGGCCTCTCCGGAAGATATCTGCGCCGACGTCAACGCCTTTGCCTGCAATATAGGCGTTGCTGCGTCCGCGGCCGCTGCCTTCTTTGGTCACGAATGCATGGCTTCGGTATATCGGCTGCATATGCATGGGTTTCCAGATGGGGCGGCCCTCGGCGTTAAATGAGTTCAAGGCGCCCAGTATTTCCCCAGGCGAGCTTTTTCCCGGCTTTGATCTCCACAATTCGTCTTTTTCGCCGCGAACAAACGGAGCCATAGCCTCTTCATCGATCAGTAAGCAGGAAAGCCAAAAGTTGGGGACACTGTCGGCGGCGTCAAAAGGATTCAGACTGATAGGAAGGTCTTTGAGCCCTTCTTTGTAACGATAGTAGATAGTTTTCTTTTGCTCAATGTGTTCTTCGAGATAAGGGAGCTGGCCGCGCAATAATCCGGCAATGATATTGCTCATTCGGTAGTTGTAGCCCAGCTCTTCGTGCTGATACCAAGGGGCGTCCTCACGGCTCTGAGTGCTCCATTTTCTGGCCTTGTTTGCGTCTTCCCGGGAATCGGTCAGCAGAAATCCTCCGGCGCTTCCGGTGATGATCTTGTTGCCGTTTCCGGACAAAATGCTTATTGTTCCGAAGCAGCCGGTCTGGACGCCTTTATAAGTAGCCCCGAAGCTTTCGGCGGCGTCTTCCACTATCAGCGCGCCGTGAGCATCGGCGATGCTTCTGATCTCATCGATCTTTCCGGGAGTGCCGTACAGATGTGCCACAACGATAAGGCGCACGTCCGGATACAGCTCGAAGGCGCGGGAAAGCGACTCGGGATCCATGTTCCAGGTGTCATATTCCGTGTCGATAAACACGGGGATCCCGCCCTCGTAGCAGATCGGATTGACAGTTGCGTCGAAGGTCATATCAGACGCAAAAACACGGCGACCCTCAAGGGCCCCGTGCCCGGCAGCAGGCTGTCCATAGAGCTTTTCTGCGCATAGCTTTATGGCGAGATGAAGCGCGGCAGTTCCGCAGGTCAGCGCTACAGCGTATTTCCGGCCGACCTTTTCCGCGACCTGCTTTTCAACTGTATCGATATTCTCCCCGACAGTACTGACCCAGTTGGTCGTTATTGCCTCGTCGACCCAATGCTGCTCATCGCCGTGCATAGTTGGAGACGACAGCCATACTTTGGCAGGGAACCTTTCGACGCCTGAAAAACGAGGGTCTTGTAAAAAATTCATTAATATAATCCTTAAATATCCGGTTGATCAGGCCATGGCGGCTGATCGGTCCGGCGAGACGGACTTCCGATGAGCAGTCAGAATGCCGACCATAAGACCAGGCAGTCGTCGTCAGCACCTTCGGTGACCTTAACGGAATACACACGCTTATATTATATCATACTTTGCATATGTTTACAATATTATGATTACCACACCCCACGACTGCTTTATACGGCCGGGACAGTACCCGGCTGCAGAGCATGAAAGATAAGATGAGTAAGGGCTGTCTTTATTCATGGCGCGTCTCTATTTCTGTTGCATAGCCGGCTCCGCAAGGACGGAGGTGAAAGCCGGAATGACGAGATAAGATGGATGGAAGCAAATTGACGGGAGGCCCGGCTTTATAGTATAATATATATGTTTATTGACTACACAGACGGTTTCGGGGCGTTGTCAAAGCTTCCGCCGGAAAGGCTGCGGCTTGTGACACGGAGTTTTCGAGGGTTATGTACAAACGATTTTTCAAAAGACTCACAGATATTATCCTCAGCGGAGCAGGCATTATCATATTGTCTGTTCCTATGCTTATTATTGCCCTCGTTATCAAGGCCGAAGACCCGGGTCCCGCCATATTCAGACAGCAGCGGGTAGGCAAAGGCAAAAAGCTCTTCTGGCTGTACAAATTCCGCTCCATGAAAATGGACACCCCCCACGATACTCCCACCCACCTGTTGGAAAATCCGCAGCAATATATTCTGAAAAGCGGGCTCGTTCTCAGGAAGCTGAGTCTGGACGAGCTGCCCCAGATGTTCAATATATTCAGGGGACAGATGAGCATCATCGGCCCCCGCCCGGCCCTGTGGAACCAGGAAGACCTGATCGCCGAGCGGGACAAATACGGGGCGAACGACATCAAGCCGGGGCTGACGGGCTGGGCACAGATCAACGGCAGGGACGAGCTGGGCATCGAAGTCAAGGCTGCCCTGGACGGCGAATATGTGAAAAAGGAGTCCTTTTCCTTCGACGCCAAATGCTTTTTTGCCACCATCTTCAAGGCGGCAAAGAGCGAGGGTGTAGTGGAAGGCGGCCCCAAATCAAAGGAATAGAGACCGGCAACTAGGAGAGAGCTATTGACGAGAGTATTGATCACGGGCGCAAACAGCTATGTCGGCAACTGCATCAAAAAGTGGTTGTCAGACCGTGAGGGTTCATATTACGTGGAAGAGGTCGACACCATCGGCGATGCCTGGGAGGCCGCCGACTTTTCACGTTTTGACACTGTGGTCCACGTAGCCGCTATAGTCCATCTGAAAGAGAACCCATCTATGGCCGGGCTCTATGATACCGTCAACGCGCAGCTCCCCGTCAGAGTGGCGGAAAAAGCAAAGCAGCAAGGCGTCAGACACTTTGTCTTTATGAGCACCATGGCGGTGTACCCCGCCAATATACCCTTTGTGGCCCCGGACACTCCCGAGGCTCCCTCGACTTTTTACGGCAATAGCAAGCTGAAGGCGGAAAAAGCCTTGCGGGAGCTGGCCTCGGAGGCTTTTTGCGTGTCCATCCTGCGGCCGCCTATGGTGTACGGCGAAGGCTGCAAGGGCAATTATACTTCCCTCGAAGCCTTTTCGCGCAAGTGCCATGTGTTCCCCCGGATATACAACAAGAGGAGCATGATATACATCTGGAATCTGTGTGAGTTCATCAGGAGGATCATAGACGCTCCGAAGCCCGAAGCGGCTGTGTATTATCCGCAAAACAAAGAGCAGATAGGAGCCCTGGATATTCTGAAGGCCCTGTGGGAAGGGCGCGGAGAAAAATATAACCTGTCCGTAGTGGGCGCTTGGTTCGTGTCTGTATTGATGCTGCTGCCCAAGACAGGCACCCTGAAAAAGGTGTTCAGGGATTCCGTGTATGAACGATCCATGTCCGACTATTTTGACTACGAGTATTGCATCTATTCCTTTGACGAATCCATAAAAAGTATCTTGGCAGCGGAGGCAAAGTCATGACAGAGCCCATCAGGATCCTCAACGCCGTCGGGCTTATGGCTCCCGGCGGTATTGAAACCTTTATCATGAACGTCTACCGGAATATCGACAGAAGCAAGGTCCAGTTTGACTTTTTGTATCACAGAGGGCTCGGAGGCGCTTACGAAGACGAGATACGCTCTTTGGGCGGCAGGATATACCAAATGCCCGTCCTCAAGAGCGGTGAAAAAACTTATTATTGGAAAATATTCGCCTATATCAGCGAATTAAAAAAGTTCTTCAATAGCCATCCCGAATACCACGTTCTTCACGGGCATATGACCAACACGGCTTCCATCTACATGCCTATTGCCATGAAACACGGCAAAGTGACCTGCGCTATAGCTCACAGCCATTTGAGCCACGCCAGGCCCGGCCTTTCGGGAACCGTGACCAACCTGCTGCAGAAGTCCCTGTCCGGGATATCCACAGATTTCTTTGCGTGTTCCGAAACAGCTGCAGAATGGATCTTTTCAAAAGAAGACATAGCAGCCGGCAAGGTCAGGATAGTCAAAAACGGCGTTGCCCCCAAAAGGTTCTGCTATGACAGAGAAAAAGCACTTGAGAAGAAACGCGAGCTTGGGCTCGAAAGCAAAACGGTCATAGGAAACGTAGCCAGATTCAGAGCAGAGAAAAACCACACCTTCCAGATAGACGTGCTCGCCGAGTTAGTAAAGACAATGCCTGACACGGTCCTCATGCTGGTGGGAGATGGCGAGCTGCAGGGCGAAATGGAAGATAAGGCCAAAAGGCTGGGTCTGCAAAACCACGTAAAATTTATGGGGCTGCGGACCGACGTTCCCGACCTGATGCTGGCCATGGACGTTTATTTCCTGCCTTCTCTGTTTGAAGGGCTTCCGGTCTCGGCTATAGAAGCCCAGGCGGCAGGTCTTCCGGTGGTGACTTCCACCGGTGTTACGCCGGAAACCGATATCACCGGCAACGTCACTTTTCTTGAGCTGAGTCAGGGCCCGGCCGTCTGGGCAAGTAAGGTCATTGAAGTATGCAAGAGCTTTGAACGGGGTGACATGACGGAGTATATCCGCAAAAACGGCTATGACATTACCGAGACTGCGCGCTGGCTCCAGGAGTTTTATATCAAAAAACACAACGGGCAATAGTCTTTGCCCGAGCCGTTTCCCGGCCGGGAAACGGTGAGTATTTCAAAAGCCGGATCAGTGTTTTGCCGGCATACAACGTAAGTATTGCAAATGAATATATTGTGTATAGCCTTTAAGGATTTTTCCCAGAAGCATTTCGGCGGCAGCAAAAAGGTGATCTGCGAATGCGCCGCCCTGGAGGAGCTGGGGCACAAAGTTACGCTTATCGGGCGCAACCAAAGCTCTACTGTCCTTATTGACACCACCGGAAACGAAACCGTATTGTGCGGACATACCCGTTTTCCCGTGGCGGCGCTGCGGCCGTTGGTTGAAAAAAAGAACCAAATGGCCGATGTCGAAAACTACATCAAGGACAAGAGTTTTGACTTGTGCTACGTGAGATATGATCTCTCCACCGCAGGCTTTATCGGTATGCTGAAGAAGCTGAAAAACAGGTGCGGGAAGCTGTACATAGAGATCCCCACCTATCCTTATGACAAAGAATATTCCGGCAGGCTGAACGACTTTCGCCTGAGAATAGACGATTTCTACGCCAAACAGCTGAAAAGGTACACAGACAAGATAGTATCATTTTATCAGATACCCGGCGACAGTTTTTACGGAGTTCCTGTACAGGTCGTCCCCAACGGATTTGATTTCAGCGAAATAAGTATTGTCAATGCAAAAGACACGTCAGAAGACATACACGTAGCGGCAGTTTCTTCTATGCGTCTTTGGCACGGATACGAAAGGTTTATCGAAGGGCTTCACGAATATTATTCTCAGGGCGGTACCCGCAATGTATATTTGTATCTGGTGGGCAACGGACGCGAAAAACAAAAATACGAGGCCCTGACGCAAAAATATGTGCTCCAGAAGCACGTCATTTTCTGCGGTCCCCTGCACGGAGAAGCATTGGATGCTCTGCTGGAAAAGTGCAATCTGGGAGTAGATTCCCTTGGCCGGCACCGGACCGGCATTTCGGTACTGAGCTCTCTGAAAAGCCGCGAGTACGGAGCAAAGGGCATCCCCATCATCAATTCCTGCAGTATAGATATATTGGACGATGATTTCAGATATTTTCTGAAGGTCCCTGCAGACGAAAGCCCCGTAGATATTCAGAGCGTTATCGATTTTTACGACAGCGTATATGCCGGCGGAGACAGACAAAAGGTCGCCCGGGAAATACGTCAGTATATTGAAGCCAAAAGCGGGATGACAAGCGTTATGAGGCAAATAGTTTCCGATACTGCCAATTAGCGGTCTCATGCGGAGATTCGGCGATCCGACAGGTCTCCCGCAGGCAGCCTTGAGCCAAAGAACGGTATTATCATAATGAGTTTTCAACAAAAGATCAGGTCTGAAAAAAGTATGAAAATCAAATTAAGAAAACCAGCAGCATTTATCCTGTTTGTCGGTGTATTCGCATTGATCAGCAGCGCTGTCTGGCCTAATATTTATTTTTTGACACTGGCAGCTCTGGCGATTTGGCTAACGGGCGTGATGTATTCTGTGTTCAAAGTCAGCAAACGCTTTTCTTTATTAAGCTTTAATACAGGCTTTTTTATCTTTATTCTGGGCGGTTATTCCATAGACCTTTTCACCAACTTTAACACCGACTATTTACGGAACTCCAACGTACTTGTCACAGACGAAGCCATCAACCATTTAGGGATATGCATGGTCATCTGTATGCTGATCGTCAATTTCACCTATATGCTCCTGGACACTATCCGCCCCGTAGCTTCAGAGGAGAAATACGAGGCGCCTGATATCCTGCCCAACAATACTATGCGGCTGGTCCTGATGCTGCTGATCATTATAGGCTTTACCTGCAAGCTGCTGCTTTCTATAGAGGACTTTGCCATTGTCAGGGCCACGTCATTCAGGATACACGCCAGCACGCTGTCACATTATCCCTATTACGTCACTGCCCTGTCGTCGCTGTTTTTGGTATCCACCTTTGCCTTCTGGGGCCTGATGCCCGGCAAAAGAGAGACCATCTTCACCTTTATCCTGCTGGGTATCCCCGAGATATTTCAGCTGCTGTCGGGCGAAAGAGGAGAGCCCATCAGCGTGGTGCTGACGATCCTGTTTTACGTCATGCACCGCAACCGTCTGGGCAACTATGACTTTACCATCAAAAAATCGGCTGTCATCGTCAGCCTGATCGTGCTTCCGTTTGTTATCTACTCGTTGCAGTTTATCGCCTATGCCAGAAATCACATGACCTATGACAAATCCCTTGGAGTAGGCATCACCGAGTTCTTTGCTACCCAGGGCGGCTCGGTAAAGATCATCTCAAACGCTTTCGTCATGCGGGACAGGATAGATGCGGCAGCGGGGCATGACTTCTTTCTCGGCGAGATCCGGGAGTATCTGAAAAGCAACATCTTTGCCAGGTATCTCGCAGGCACCAGTGTCAGGACGCGCACTGTGGAGGATGCGCTGAACGGCGACAACTTCCTGCGGTGTTACGGGTATCTGTATTCGCCGGGGACGTACAAAGCCGGCGTGGGAGGCGGCTCAACTTATATTGCGGAGGTGTATCATGACGGCGGGTATGTGTTCCTGGTCCTATTCAACATATTTATCGCCTTTGTCATCAGGTCTATCGACAATACTAAGATAGGCAACATCATCCACTTTACCATCAGCATGGGCATATTCAAATACATCGCCACGCTTCCCAGGGAGCAGGCCCTGCAGTGGTTTACCGGTACCTTTGCCCTTCAAAATCTGTTGTTCTATTTCTTCCTCTACGTTTTTTACGTAAGGCCTAATATGAGGATCTCCGAAAACAGAGATACCCACAACAAAATAAGGATCGGTAAGCAGAGATGAGGATACTGGTCATCAGCGTCGGATACCCCTCCGGCCAAAACAAGGCCAGGCTGGTCTTCCTGCAGCGCCTGGTCAACAAATTTGCCGACAAGGGCCACGAGTGTACCGTTATCGCTCCCGTCCGTTTTATGCGGGAGGACAAAAACCTGGACCTTACGGAGCTGCAGCCCACCGAAAACGGAAATCAGGTCCGGGTCTTTTTCCCCCGTTATATCGGCGGATGGATGGACAAAAAGAGTCCGCTTGACGCAGTATACAAGCTCACGGTCCGGGCCTACGCAAACGCCGCCCTGCAGGTGATCCGCAAAAACAACATTGAGTTTGACTGTGTGTACGCTCACTTTACAGGCTTTGCATCCTTGTGCGCTGTCAGTATCGGTAAGGCCTTCGGCGTGCCCGTATTTGCCGCTGCAGGCGAGAGCAAATTTGTCAGCCTGGAGGGGTATAACAGGGCGGAGACAGTCAAAGCGTTGAACCGTATGAGCGGCATTATCTCCGTTTCCGCCTACAACAAACAGATACTTCTGGAAAACGGGGTCCTGGACGACGACAGTATCATCACGCTGCCCAACGGCGCCGACGAGAAGCGCTTTTATCCCAGGGATAAGGCGGCCTCCAGAGAAGCGTTGGGTTTGCCCGGGGATGCGTTTATAGCTGCCTTCGTCGGGCATTTTATAGAACGCAAGGGGCCCTTGCGCCTGCTCTCTGCCGCCGAAGGCACAGGCGTAAAGCTGGCTTTTGCGGGGAAAGGTCCTCAAACGCCCGAGGGCGACAGCGTAGTATATTGCGGACCGGTAGCTCCAGAGCAGATGCCGGAGTTTCTCAGCGCCGCAGACGTATTTGTCCTGCCGACCCTGACCGAAGGCTGCTGCAATGCCATTGTGGAGTCCATATGCTGTGAAATACCTGTCATTTCCTCGGACAGGCCCTTCAATTACGACGTTTTGGATCCTGAGTGCTCTATAATGGTCGATCCGGAAAACGTGGAAGCGCTGCGCGAGGCCATACTCCGGATCAAGAACGAGCCGGACCTTTATAAGCGCCTGCGGGATGGGACGCGGCAAAAGAAAAGGGTCTTGTCCCTTGATTACCGCGCAGACGCGATCCTTTCCTGGATCGGGAAGCGTATCAGGCAGAATTAATTGCGGGAACAGTATCACATGAAAATCGGTATCTTAACACACTACAACGTCTCAAGCCACGGAGCGCTGCTTCAGATGTACGCCCTGCAGCAAACGCTGAAAAGCCTTGGGCATGAGGTTTTTATCCTGAGCTACAACCGCAATCTGGATTTTATCGACGAAGAGACCAGAAAACGCTTCAGCGCCAATCTGCGAAACCTGCCCTATTATCTCAGGGATTACACCAAGAAAAACGGCTTTTCCTCGTTGATCTTTCAGTACAAAAAGCAGCGGGTATTGTCGGAATTCAGGCAGGCGAACTTCCACGTCATACCTTATACCGAATCCGGCGGGCTTGACTGCGTCGTGGTAGGCGCAGACGAGGTATTCAGCCTGGAAAACGGCATCAATATCATGATGTACGGCCACTGCATCACCTCCAAGAGGATCATCTCCTACGCGCCCAGCTTCGGACAGACGGATATGGACCGCATAGAGCGCTTTGGCTGCAAGGCCGTCATCAAAGCCGGATTGGAGACCTTTGACAGCCTGTCGGTGCGGGACGAAGGCTCGCAAAATGTGGTGGAGACTCTGACAGGCCGCAGACCGCCTGTGGTATGCGACCCAGCGCTGCTGTATGACTTCGGCTCGAGGCCCAATAAGCGAAAGGACTATATAGTCGTATATTCCTATCAGTCCAATTTCGACAGCCCCGACAGAATAAAGGCCATTCGGGAGTATGCCCGGAAACGCGGCTGCGAATTGTGGTCCGTAGGCGTCAGCTTCAAGTGGTGCCACAGGAAGATCAATTGCGATCCGCTTCAGATGATAGACGTCTTCAGAGATGCCAGCGCGATAATAACCGACACGTTTCACGGGACTATCACGTCATTTATAGCGAGAACGCCGGCAGCGGTCTTTGTCAGAGAAAACAATTGCGTCAAGCTGGATCATTTGCTTCGGTCCATAGGCATGGAGAGCAGAAAGGTTTGGGAGAACTCTCAGCTGGAAGCCGTGTTGTCAGAGGAAGAGTCCTTTGCCGATATCGAGGCGAAGGTCCTGGAGCTGAGAGCGCGCAGCATGAACTATCTGACAGAGGCATTGAGAGGATAGCAGCGCTTATGGATACTTACCTGGTAACTAAAGACAAGGCCTGTTGCTGCGGCTGCGGGGCATGCTCCGCTGCATGTCCGACACACAGCATAACCTTTGAAGCAGACTCCCTGGGTTTTTCTTTTCCTGTCGTTGACCAAGAGACCTGTGTGCACTGCAATAAATGCATAGATGTTTGCCAATATCATCACGAGCTCCGGACGAATAACGCCTCGGGGACCTTCGTGGCCAAAACAAAAGACAGCGATACTATAGACAACAGCAGCTCCGGCGGGCTGTTCACCGAGCTCGCGAAGGAAGTACTGAGCAAAAACGGCATAGTGTATGGCGCAGCCTTTGATCATGCCCTTCGGGTGTCGCATATCCGGGCCGTATCCGAAAAAGAGCTGCCGCTACTGCAAAAATCCAAATACGTCCAGAGCGATACCGAAGGCGTTTTTACTCAGGTAAAAAACGATCTTATCGCCGGGCGGACTGTTCTGTTCTCGGGAACGCCTTGTCAGGTGGCCGGGCTTCGCTGTTTTTTGGGCAAAGCTTATGACCGGCTGATCTGCGCAGACGTTGCCTGTCACGGAGCCCCCGGTCCGAAAGACTTTGAGATATGTAAAAAATACATAGAGAAAAAGTATGGAGGCGAGCTGCTCCGATTTGATTTCAGGACCAAAAAACGAGGCTGGACTCACATGTGTTCCTTCGTGATCAGAGACGGCTCCGGCAGGGTCGGGACGCATATAGTCAAGCCTTACGATTTGCCGTATTATTATTTCTTCCTGCATGGCAGGAATTTTCGGGAAAGCTGCTACAGCTGCCCTTACGCCTCCCTGTCGAGGACGGGCGACATCACCCTGGCCGACTGCTGGAACGTGGAAAGCCTGCAATTAAGCTTTGATACTACCCGGGGCGTTTCTCTGGCGCTGGTAAATACAGAGCAGGGAATGAGCCTGTGGAACGACGTTGCAAAGCGGCTGGAAACAGCCGGCGTTCCAAGCGATTTTCCTGCCGCAAGCAATCAGCCTTTCAGGGCGCCTTGCAGAATGCCGGACAATCGCGAGGCTCTCCTGAGAGGAGTGATGGAAAACGGATACAGGGATACAGGCAGCTATCTGTCAGCGAAGGAAAAGATCAGGGAACTGGTCAAAGGAGCGATCCCACCGAGGATAAAATCAATGCTCCGCAAGGTTGCTGCGGGAAAGAAACCCTGCAGCTGAGGAACAAGGCCTGGCCCCCGGTGAGCGGCGCGCTCAGGCGTATATCAAACACATTTTTACCAAAGAAGCGAAAATATGGAAAACATTTTCAGGTTTGCTGCGAAAGAGGCTGTTTGGCATGAACTGCTGAACTGGATGCCTGATGAGCCCTACGTAAAGTTTCTTTACTGGGCTTTTATGAAGAAGAAATTGGATCTCGAGGATCCCAAGACCTACAACGAGAAGCTGCAGTGGCTGAAGCTCTACGACCGAAATCCGGAATACACCAAGCTGGTAGACAAATATGAGGCCAAGCTGTATGTGGCAAGCCGGATCGGAGAGGAGTATATCATCCCTTCTTATGGCATTTGGAACAGCCCCGAGGAGATAGATTTCGACAAGCTGCCCGATCGTTTTGTCCTGAAGACCACTCATGACTCCGGCGGGATCAAGATCATCAACAAGGCTGAGGGCTTTGACCGCAACGCTATCAATGCATTTTTTGCCAAGCGGCTGAAGCAGAGCACTTACAAAAAGCAACGAGAGTGGCCGTATAAAAACGTCAAGCCCCGCATTCTGGCGGAGCAGTATATGGAAGATGAAAAAACAGGGGAGCTGAGAGACTACAAGTTTTTCTGTTTCAACGGTGAGGTCAAAGCTCTGTTCATAGCCACGGACCGGCAGAGCAAGGACAGGCCCACGGCTTTTGACTTTTTTGATACCGATTACAATTGGCTGGACGTTCGTCACGGACACCCCAACGCTCCGCGCAAGCCCGACAAGCCCGAGACCTTTGACAAGATGCTCGAGCTCGCCGGCATACTGTCTGAAGGGCTGGTGCACGTCCGCGTAGATCTTTATGAGATCAACGGCAAGGTCTATTTCGGAGAAATGACCTTCTTCCATCACGGCGGGATCGTGCCCTTCGACCCGGAGGAATGGGATCTGAAGTTCGGCCAGTGGCTCACCTTGCCGGCAAAGCCCACGAAAGCCTGAGAATTGTGATCAGACAAAGGACACAGTCATGTATTTTTTAATAGGCGCCGATACAGTCCCCACGGAGGCCAACGAACGCTCATTCGCCGAAGGCGATGTGAAGTCTGTTGTCGGTGATGAAATATGGGACCTGCTGCAAAACGCAGAGTATAGGATAGTCAATATCGAAGCGCCAGTTACCGACGCCGTTGCTCCCATTGCAAAGTGCGGACCCAATCTGCGCATCCCAAGCAATTGCGCAAAAGGATTTGCCGCCATGCATATCGATCTGGCTGCGCTGGCCAACAACCATATCATGGATCAGGGAGCGGTCGGGCTGGCCGAGACCTGCCGGGCACTCAAAGAAGCGGGCATAAACTATATGGGCGTGGGGCAAGACTCCGCTTCCGCAAGGCTTCCTCACATCTTCAGCTTCAATGGTAAGAAGGTCGGTGTGCTGAATTGCGTAGAGCATGAGTTTTCCGTGGCAGAAAGCGATTTGCCCGGAGCAAACCCCTTTGACCCTTTGGAGACGCCGGACGACGTTGCCGGGCTCAAAGCGCAATGCGATTTCGTCATAGTCCTGTACCACGGCGGCGGAGAGCAGTATCGCTACCCCTCTCCGCAGCTGAGGGTCATTTGCAGAAAGCTGGCGGACAAAGGCGCTGATCTGGTAGTGTGCCAGCATTCACATTGCATCGGCTGTGAGGAATTATACAACGGTTCCCGCATCATCTACGGTCAGGGCAACTTTTTGTTTGCGCTCAGAGACAATGACTACTGGAACTCCGGGCTGCTGATCAGGGTAAACGAGGACCTAAGCGTGACCTATATCCCGGCTGTCAGAGACGGCATCGGCGTCAGAATGGCGCGGGGAGCGGAAGCGGATGAGATCATGGCAGGCTTTCATCGCAGAAGCGCCGAGATCAAAAACGATGACTTTGTGCAGAATGCCTATGACGAATATGCGCGGAAAAGACTGCCCTTTTATCTCGGCGCCTGCTATCCGGCCAAAGGCTTTTTTGCCAGAGTGTTGAACAAGCTCCTTGGCGGCGGATATCAGAGCCGGGTGCTGAATAAGGTTTTCGGGCGGCCCGAGCTCATGCGGCTCTATAACTACATATATTGCGAAGCCCACCGGGAGCTGTTCGTTCGGGGTCTGAAGGATCGGGCGGAGGACCATCGGGATCGGCGCAAATGATCTCGTTACTGAATGGCCGGCTGGCCCTGCCGACGAAAAAGACCACGCAAAGGAGATAAAGAGAATGAAGGCATTGATCCACGGGGCTATCAACAGAAGCAATTACGGCGACTTTTTGTTTGCGGCTATATTTTCCAGCGCTCTGAAGGAGAGGGGAATAGACGTAGAGTATTACTGCCATCCCAAATACGGGATCAGTGATTTCTTTGCCAGGCATCTCGGATATACTCCAGACAGGAAGCATTATAAGAAGACCATGGAAAGCTGTGACGTGCTGGTGTATATATCCGGCGGGTATATGCTGTCACACAAAAAGCTGCTGGTGGAGTATTTCCATACAAAAAGATTCCTGCCGCCCGCAGAGTATTTCATGAAGAGCGGCAAACCTATATATATCATGGGCATCGGCGCCGGGCCGTTTTACAAAGGGCCCTTTGCCAGGATTGCAAAGGAGCTCCTGCCATACGCCTCTGCCATCACCTTCAGGAATGAGGAATCCAAAGAGCACTGCCTGAACCTGGGGGTCACCAGAGACATACCCGTCACTGCGGATACGGCGTTGGTCATCAGAGATTATCTGGACCGCAACGTTGCCGGCGTTCCCGCGTTTGAAGTGGAGCCGGGAAAGAAAATGCTGCTGTTGCATACGGACTGTACTCAGGAGCTGAAAAGCAAGTGGAAAGAGATAGCGGCGCCTGCCGTCAAAAAATTCCTGGACAGCCACAGCGAATACGCGCTGTATCTGGCTTCGGACGGTTTGGCGCCGACATACGACGAATATGCTCCCCTGTTCTCTGAGTATTCGCCGCATATCCTCAGGTATGACGACCCGTGGCTGCTCACCATGCAGATCCGGAGAGCCGATCTCATCCTGACCACCAAGCTCCACGTGGGCATACTGGGGACCACCTTCGGCTGCTCGGTGGTGTCTTTCCCCTGGCACCAGAAGACGGCCAGGTATTACAGACAGATTGGACAAGAGGACAGATGCGTCCCGCTGGCCGAAGCAGACGAAAAGACTGTGTTGGCTCAGATGGAACGCTTTGAGGGCAAACCAGTTGTCGTGCCGGAGGAACTCGTAAACAAGGCCAGGAAAAATATAGAGCTGCTCCCCGTTGCAGACGACCGGGTCCCGTAACAGGACCGCCGCGGGGGAGCATACGGCCCGGAGCCGAATGATATTCGGAGCGCCGCCCGGCGTGAGAGAGGAGGACGCCGGCGGTACCCGAAGGTAAAACCGTATTCTTAGATGAGAAAAAAGAAAGCCTTAATAAATACAGTATTTTCCATACTGCTGGAAATAGTGACCGTGATATCGGGGTTCATACTCCCCAGATTGTTCATAGGGACCTTTGGTTCGGAAGTTAACGGTCTGGTGTCTTCTATTTCCAGCTTTATCGGCTATATCATATTGCTGCAATCGGGTGTCGGCACCGTAGCCAAGGCGGCCATGTATAAGCCCCTGGCCAAAAAGGAACACGAGAACCTCTGTATCGTGGTCAAGACAGTCGAGAACTTCTTCAGAAAGATCGCGGTCATAACGGTAATATACATATTCCTCCTGGGGTTTTTGTTCCCCTACGTCATTACGCCCGATGCAGGCTCCTTCGTATATACTTTCTCACTGGTCATTATTATCGGCGTCAGTACGGCGGCCCAGTATTTCTTCGGCATCACCCACCAGATGCTGCTGGAAGCCGACCAGCGGTCCTATGTGTATTCCATCATACAGATACTGACCGTCATATTCAACACCATCATTTCTATCATACTTATCAAGACAGGCTATTCCGTGCAGATCGTCAAGCTGGGCAGCGCCGTCCTGTTCGTCATCAGGCCCCTGGCCCTGAGTATTTACTCAAGAAGAAAATACAATATCGACGACCGCGTTCCCATTGACAACTCCCTTATCAAGCAGCGTTGGGACGGCTTTGCCCAGGCCATAGCCTATTTTATACATTCCAGGACCGACGTCTTTGTATTGACCATATTTGCCAGGCTGTCACCGAACGTTTCCCTGAGCCTTGTGTCGGTCTACAGCGTATACGCCCTGGTGACCACAGGCCTCAACTCCTTTGTCAGGGCCATAGAAAGAGCGGTCACGTCGGCTCTCGGCAATATTATCGCCCTGGGAGAACGGGAAAATCTGATCAGGGCTTTCAGGGCATATAATAACTTCATCCATATTATATGCACGGCGATCTTCGCCACTGCCAGCATTACCATCTTCAGCTTTGTGGAGATATACGTAAAAGACGTGACGGACGCCGAATACATACAGTACGCCTTTGGGTATATCATTATTGCCGCCGAGTATCTGTACTGTCTCAGGTCTACCTATACCAGCGTCATTTATGCGGCAGGCAAATTCAAGGAAACCAAGGTTTCTGCCGAGATAGAAGCCGGGCTCAACATCCTGGTGTCGGTGATCCTGGTCCCGAAGTTCGGCTTGATCGGCGTCGCCATAGGGACCTTTGCGGCCATGGCCTACCGCACGGTATCCTTTATCATGTATCTGCACAGGGAGGTGCTGGAATTTGACTATAAGTCTCAGATCAAGCGCTATCTGATCACGGCCTTTTCGTATGTGGCGCCCATCATGGCCTTCTCGTATGTTCCGATAACAGTAAACGGCTATATGGAATGGGGCATACTTGCCATTGTGGTCATGGTCATTACGACTGCGGTTGTGGTCGTTGTCAACCTTGTTTGCAACAAACAGGAAACGCTTGACGTGTTCCGTACGCTCCTTAAAAGAAATCGCAAACAGAGACAGGAGAACGGCGAAACCAAGGGATAAAACGGATCGTCCGGCCGGAGGCTGACTGCTCAGCGGGCAATCATACCGAAGCCCGCTGAAGTGTTACGACAATGCAACGGTATTGACATACAAACGTCCGGCCGGCCAGCAGGCAGGCCGGATGGTCATTTGTGCTGCGCTGCGCGGAAGGTCACTGTCTGTAGTCTGCGAGGAAATCGGCCAGCTTATCGGCCGCTTCTCTCAGGACGTTCACGTTGGGCAGATATACTATCCTGAAGTGATCGGGCTTGTGCCAGTTGAAGCCTCTGCCGGGGACCACCAGCACCTTCTTTGACCTAAGGAAGTCCAGGGCGAACCTGTTGTCGTCGGTGATATTGAACCTCGCCGTATCCAGCTTGGGGAACAGATAAAAGCCGGCCTTGGGCTTCTTGGCGCTGAGCCCGGGTATGGAGTTGACCGCATTGTATATGACCTCGCGCTGCTCATAGACTCTGCCCCCGGGGACTATATACTCGTTGACGCTCTGATAGCCTCCCAGGGCCGTCTGCATGATGCTCTGGCCGGGAACGTTGGAGCAGAGGCGCATGTTGGAGAGCATGTTGACCCCGTTGATATAATCTCTGCCTATCTCCTTGTTGCCGCTGAATATCATCCAGCCTACCCGGAAGCCGCATATCATGTGGGACTTGGACAGGCTGTTGAAGGTGACGCAAAACAGGTCCGGAGCCAGCGACCCTATGGAGACGTGCTCCTCGCCGTCCATGACCAGCCTGTCATAGACCTCGTCGGACATGATCATAAGCCCGTGCCTTCTGGCCAGCTCGGCGATCTGCTCCAGCAGCTCCCGGGGATACAGGGCTCCCGTGGGGTTGTTGGGATTGATGATCACTATGGCCTTGGTCTTCTGGGTGATCTTTGCTTCCATGTCCGCGATATCCGGCAGCCAGTCGGATTCCTCGTCGCAGATATAGTGGACCGCTTTGCCGCCTGCAAGGTTGACGCAGGCTGTCCACAGGGGATAATCGGGAGCGGGCACCAGCACCTCGTCGCCGTCGTTGATCAGGGCGTGCATGGCCAGCTGTATCAGCTCGCTGGCGCCGTTGCCGGTGTAGATGTCCTTCATATCCACGTTTGGCAGCTTTTTGATCTGGGCATACTGCATCACCGCTTTGCGCGCCGACGCCAGGCCCCGGGACACGGAGTAACCCTGAGAGTCGTTGATGGACGACTTGATGTCCACTATCACCTCGTCGGGCGCCCGGAAGCCGAAGATGGCCGGGTTGCCGATGTTGAGCTTCAATATGCTGAGCCCCTGTTCTTCCATTTTGGCGGCTTCGTCCACCACGGGCCCCCGCACGTCATACAGAACGTTGTCGAGCTTGTTGGATTTGTAAAACTGCACTGGTTTGTCTCCCTGTTCCTCCGAGTGTGGACCGCGCTTGGGGCCCCTGTGGAGAAACCGACTGAAATGGCTGCGGCCTCGGCGGCCGCGCACCTATTACTTATTATATACTAAAAAAGATCTCGATTCAAGTGAGGGGAGCGTTCCGTTCAGCATCAGACGTCATCTCGGCGCCCTGAACGAAGTGAAGGGCGGTAAGAGATCCCCTGTAACAGATGGACGAGCCCCGGGCATGGACCGACCCCTCCCCATTTGCATATATGCCCTCGGTGTCCCCGGAAGCACTCCGGTGCCCCGCTTATATGGCCCCTTCCACCAGCCCGCTCCCGCAAGCGGGAGCAATGAACGGGCTGGCGGACCCTCCATAGATCCCTTACCGGAAATCGCGTAATGCTGACGCATTACACATATGCGATTTCCGCCGGGATGACGCGGGGTTTGGCGGAGCCGCCGGGATGACGCTGTAACGGGGGGTTCTTCCGGTGGCGACGAATGTGCTACAATACATATGGAGATCATGCGAGCGACGGCGCTCTGCTGCCACAGGAGAAACAAATGCAAAACGCCATAGAAAAGGGAGTCATGGATCCGTCCGGCTTTGTGCTGCTGGCGGACTACGTCCCGGGTATCATTCAGGAGATACGGTATTATTCCACCTACAACTTCATCGGGGACCGGATCGACGGCTATGAGGAGCCCTGCGCCATACTGACCATCGAAGCGGCTCGCGCCCTGAAGGAGGTGAGTATGGAGCTGTTTGTCCGGGGATATAGGCTGAAGGTGTATGACGCATACAGGCCGGCCTGCGCCGTGAAGCAGTTTACCCTGTGGGGCATAGAGGATCAGGACATACGCATGAAGCCCTATTTTTACCCGGAGCTGGAAAAGGAAGAGCTGTTTTCGCGGGGCTACATCGCCAAGCGGTCCTCTCACAGCCGGGGCAGCGCCGTCGATCTGACTCTCTTTGACATGCAGACGGGCAAAGAGGTGGATATGGGAGGGCCCTTTGACTTTTTCGGTGGGCTCTCCCATCCGGACTGCCGGGACGTCACCCATGAGCAATACCAAAACCGCATGACCCTGCAGCGCGTCATGGTCCGCTACGGCTTTGCGCCCTACGAATGCGAGTGGTGGCACTTCAGGCTGGACGGCGAGCCCTATCCGGACACCTATTTTGAATTTCCCGTTTCCTCGGCCTATCTGAAGAAGTGAGAGATGAGGAGAGGCGTTGTCCTCCGCCGGTGTCCACGGAAGCACTTCGGTGCCCCGCTTATATGGCCCCTTCCACCAGCCCGCTCCCACAAGCGGGAGTAAGGAAGGGGCTGGCGGACCCTCCATAGATCCCTTACCGGAAATCGCGTAATGCTGTGGCATTACACATATGCGATTTCCGCCGGGATGACGCGGGGAGGCGCCGGGATGACGAGGACCGGGTCCACGCCGGCGGAGAATTAGTCCCGTTCAGACACAACGTCACTTCGGCGGTGAGGGCAACTCTTGCCCTCACCGGTAAGAAGTCCCCTTTAAACGGACCGCGAGCCCCGGGCATGGACCGGCCCCTCCCCATTTGCATATATGCCGTCGTTGTCCCCGGAAGTACTT
Organism: Abditibacteriota bacterium; assembly: GCA_017552965.1. Lineage (NCBI taxonomy): Bacteria > Pseudomonadati > Abditibacteriota > Abditibacteriota bacterium. Next base: position 41,656 of record JAFZNQ010000003.1, read on the forward strand.
CGGTACCCCGCTTATATGGCCCCTTCCACCAGCCCGCTCCCACAAGCGGGAGTAAGGAACGGGCTGGCGGACTCTCCATAGATCCCTTACCGGAAATCGCGTAATGCTGTGGCATTACACATATGCGATTTCCGCCGGGATGACGCGGGGAGGCGCCGGGATGACGCGGACCGGGGCTTTTCTTTTCCTCTGTTTTACCTTTACCTCTATTTCACCTTCACCTTGCACTTGGCGGTGAAGCCGCCGTCCCTGGTCTTGGCTCTGATGGTGGTGGAGCCCGGGGCGACGGCGGTCACCTTGCCCTTCTTGTCCACTGTGGCGACGGCCGTGTCATAGCTCACCCAGGTGACGGTCTTGTCCGTGGCGTCGTCGGGCCTGACCGTGGGCTTGAGGGTCAGGGCGCCGCCCGTTTTCAGGGTGGCGGTCGCCTTGTCCAGGGTCAGTCCCGTCACGTGTATCTGCCGGGGTGTCACCTTCACCTTGCACTTGGCGGTGTAGCCGCCGTCTTTGGTCTTGACTCTGACGGTGGTGGTGCCGGGGGCGACGGCGGTCACCTTGCCCGTCTTGTCCACCGTGGCGACGCTTGTGTCGTAGCTCACCCATGACACGCTTTGGTCTGTGGCGTTGTCCGGCTTGACCGCGGCGCTCAGCGCGAGGGAGTTGCCGGCTTCAAGGCTGACGCTCGACCGGTCCAGGGATATTCCGGTCACGGGCACTTGATGGGGTATCACCTTCACCTTGCATTTGGCTGTCAGGCCGCCGTCCCGCGACTTGGCTCTGATGGTGGTGGTCCCCAGGGACCGGGCCTGGGCGTTGCCCCACTCGTCTATCTTGACTATGGAGGGGTCGTAGCTCAGCCAGGTGACGCTTTGGTCAAAGGTGTTGTCCGGGGTAAAAACCGGCTTGAATATAAAGTGCTCCCACAGCTCCAGGGTGAGCTTGGTCTTATTGAGAGTCAGGGCTTCCGCTCGGGCGTAGGGAGCGCCGTTGATATACAGGGTGTGGCCGTTGGTGTCCACGGTCCCCCGGTTTTTCAGCTGGGTGATCCAGCTGTCTCCCGTCAGCACCCACACGCAGCCCTCGGCGATGTGGACTCTGCGGTCCTTGGTCCCGTCGCCGGTGATGGAGCCGTGATATACGGTGGGCTCGCCCAACGGGTCGGGCTCAAGAAACAGCTCCGCTTCCGTCACCCCCGACAGCCTGATGTCGCCCTCGAAGTTCATCCCCCGGGCGGTCAGCCAGATGATCGAGGCGGTCCCGTAGGTGTTTTCGCACACCAGCAGGTCGTTGTCCGGCCCGCAGTCCAGAGTCGTGCGGGTGAGGTCGATATCCGCCTTTTTGGTCTGCGCAAAGTGGAACAGAGGCCCCTTGCCGGACACTATCTTGCCGCCGGTCATGGACAAATACACTTCGCCGAGCCAGCCGCGTTTTGGATAATTGCCGCCGCTGCAGTAAACGGTCCCCAGGGGGTCCGAGGCTTCCAGACGGCAATCGGTCAGCTCCGCGTTGAACAAGCCCGATCCGTAAATAACGTCCGGATATATGACAGGGAACGCCGACGCGCTGAAGGCGGCGCCCCTGGCCCGGAAAGTCGAGCTTGTAGAGCCGATGGCGGGAGAGGCACCTTTGGTGCTGTAGGAGCCGCCGTTTACGTTCACGAGCCCCTGCACGGCGGGAGAATCTGCGCCGTAGGTGGTGACGCGGACGTTGTTGGCAAAGAGGACGTCCGAATGGGGCGCGTATATCCCGGCGCTGTCATTCCCCGACGTGGTGACCGTGGTCCCGTTCAGAAACACGGGGCCGCCGCTGCTTTGGTCGATCTCGACGCCGCAGGTGTTGACGCCGTCCGAAGTGATGCTTCCGTTGCTGATGGTGACCGGCGTTTTTGAGGTGTGGATCTCTGCCGCAGGCCGCGACGTCTGCAACTTGTCCCAGCTGCCGGATTTGATGACAGTGGGGTTGGTGATGCTAAGGGACGTGAAGTTTTTGGGGTCGTAGAGATTCACCCGCAGAGCGCTCTCGGTCCTGTCATGGGACTCAAAACGCTTGCCGCTGTAGCTGCCGGCGGGAGAGTCGTCGTTGATCACCACAGCAAAGGCTGCAGCGCAGAGAAGCAGAGCAAGGACCAGCGCAGCAAAAGTATGTCGGATCATGGTTGACGGGCCTCCTGTGTGTATCCCGTGTATATAAATCGTTCCGGCCCGGTGGGCCGGGACCGGCGTCGTCATGCTGATACATAGATTATAGCATTTTCCTCCGCCGCATGTAAAGCGGAGGAGGACAAGGCGCATAATTACAAGGGCCGGCCGGCGCTATTGCGCCGGCCGGCGTTGGTCGTGTGTTGTTTTTTACTCCGTGAAGAGGGCGGTGGAGTAGTAGCGGTCGCCGCTGTCGGGCAGCAGGGCCACTATGACCTTGCCCTTGTTCTCGGGGCGCTTGGCCAGCGCGATGGCGCCGGACAGGGCCGCTCCGGAGGAGATGCCCACGGAGATGCCTTCGGTCTTTGCCAGCAGCTTGGCCGCCTCAAAGGCTTCGGCGTTGGAGGCCTTATAGACCTCGTCATACACCTTGGTGTTCAGGGTGTCCGGCACAAAGCCGGCGCCGATGCCCTGTATCTTGTGGCTGCCCGATCTGCCTTCGGAGAGCACGGGGGAGTCCTCGGGCTCCAGAGCCACTACCTTCACGGCGGGGTTCTGTTCCTTGAGATACTCGCCGGCGCCGGACACAGTGCCGCCGGTGCCTACGCCCGCTATGAATATATCCACCTTGCCGTCCGTGTCCTTCCAGATCTCGGGGCCTGTGGTTGCCTTGTGGATGGCCGGGTTGGCCGGGTTCACAAACTGTCCGGGGATAAAGGAGCCGGGGGTCTCCTTAGCCAGCTCTTCCGCCTTGGCGATGGCGCCCTTCATGCCCTTGGCGCCTTCGGTGAGCACCAGCTCGGCTCCGTAGGCCTTCAGGATGTTGCGCCGCTCCACGCTCATGGTCTCGGGCATGGTGAGGATGATCCTGTAGCCCTTGGCCGCCGCTATGGAGGCCAGGCCTATTCCCGTGTTGCCGCTGGTGGGCTCGATGATCACCGATCCGGGCTTCAGCTGCCCCTTCTCTTCCGCGTCTTCGATCATCGCCTTGGCGATGCGGTCCTTGACGCTGCCGGCCGGGTTGAAGTATTCCAGCTTCAGGAGCAGAGTCGCCTGCAGGTCCAGCTTCTTTTCAATATTCACCGCCTCCACGAGAGGGGTGTTGCCTATGAGTCCAAGCGTTCCTTTGTATATTTTTGCCATTTGGGTTTCCTTCCTTATTTGATCGCCGCAAAGCCCTTTTCCAGGTCGGCGATGATGTCGTCTATGTGCTCGGTGCCTATGGAAAGGCGTATGGTGCCCTGACCTATGCCCTGGTCAGCCAGCTCTTCTTCGGTGAGCTGGGAATGGGTGGTGGAGGCCGGGTGGATCACCAGGCTCTTCACGTCCGCCACGTTGGCCAGCAGACTGAATATCTCCAGGTTGTCTATGAACTTCCAGGCAGCCTCCCTGCCGCCCTTGATGTCAAAGGTGAATATGGAGGCGCCGCCCCGGGGGAAGTATTTCTCATACAGAGCGTGGTCGGGATGCTCCGGCAGAGAAGGATGGTTCACCTTTTCCACCAAAGGATGGCCGGCCAGATATTCCACCACTTTGGCGGCGTTTTCGGCGTGGCGGTCCAGCCTCAGGGAAAGGGTCTCCACGCCCTGCAGCAGCAGAAAAGCGTTGAAGGGCGAAATGGTGGCGCCGGTGTCCCGGAGAAGGATGGCCCGGATGTAGGTGACAAAGGCCGCAGGGCCCACAGCCTCATAGAAGGATACGCCGTGATAGCTGGGGTTGGGGGCCGCTATATTGGGGTATTTGCCGCTTTTGCTCCAGTCAAACCTGCCCGATTCCACGATGATGCCGCCCAGAGTGGTGCCGTGGCCGCCTATGAACTTGGTGGCGGAATGGACCACCACGTCCGCTCCGTGCTCGATGGGCCTGATAAGGTAGGGGGTGCCGAAGGTGTTGTCTATCACCGAGGGTATGCCGTGGCTGTGGGCTATCTCGGATACCTTGTCTATATCGGGAATGTCGCTGTTGGGGTTGCCCAGTGTCTCCATAAATATGGCTCTGGTATCGGGCTCGATGGCCTTTTCCACCTGGTCAAGGTCGTGGATGTCCACGAAGGTGGTTCTGATGCCGTACTGTGGCAGGGTGTGGGCCAGCAGATTGTAGGTGCCGCCGTAAATGGTCTTCTGGGCCACTATATGCCCGCCGTTGGCCGCCAGCGCCTGAATGGTGTAGGTGATGGCCGCCGCGCCGGAAGCCAGCGCCAGCGCCGCGCTGCCGCCCTCCAGAGCCGCCAGCCTCTTTTCCAGCACGTCCTGAGTGGAATTGGTGAGCCGGCCGTAGATGTTGCCCGCGTCCGCCAGACCAAAACGGTCTGCCGCGTGCTTGCTGTTGTGGAACACATAAGAAGTGGTCTGATAAATGGGTACCGCCCTCGCGTCGGTGGCGGGGTCTGCCTGCTCCTGTCCCACGTGGAGCTGCAGGGTCTCAAACTTGTATTTGCTCATAGTGTCGATCTCCTTGAAAATGTGACTGCAAATAATGAAAAATCCTGTAAGCCCGGGGAAAACAATGGATGGTGTATCCCCGTCCGATTTTAATTATACCACTATCTGCCTACTGTGTCAATAGGTAATTAAACTTTTTTTGAGACGTTTTTTTTACTCCGCCGTCATCCCAACGCCCAAACGAAGTGAGGGCGTTGGAGATCTGTGGGGGGACCGACGGCCAAAGGCCGTTGGGGGGGCCACGCCGGCGGAGAATTAGTCCCGTTCAGACACAACGTCACTTCGGCGGTGAGGGCAACTCTTGCCCTCATCGGTAAGAAGTCCCCTTCAAACGAAACGCGAGCCCGGGCCGCGGACCGGCCCAACGGGACAGAGTGAAACGCTCACTTGGTCATTTTGTCAGGACCATGGACCGGCCCCTCCCCATTTGCATATATGCCGTCGGTGTCCCCGGAAGCACTTCGGTACCCCGCTTATATGGCCCCTTCCACCAGCCCGCTCCCGCAAGCGGGAGTAAGGAACGGGCTGGCGGACCCTCCATAGATCCCTTACCCCAAATCGCGTAATGCTGTGGCATTACACATATGCGATTTCCGCCGGGATGACGCGGGGTTTGGGGGAGGCGGCTTGAATTTCCTACTTACCTTGCGGTATAATAGGTAATGGATGTGCGGAGGCAACATATGATATCTACAAAAGGACGCTATGCTCTGCGGGTCATGCTGGACCTGGCCGAAAACGGAGCGGAGGGCTTCACTCCCCTGAAGGACATTGCCGACAGGCAGGAGATCAGCAAAAAGTATCTGGAGATCATAGTCAAGGAGCTGGTGCAGGGCAAGATGCTGCTGGCGGTCAGCGGCAAGGGCGGCGGCTACAAACTGGCCCGACGGCCGGAGGAATATTCCCTGGGCGAGATACTGGAGCTCATGGAGGGGACCCTGTCTCCGGTGGCCTGCCTGGCGGACAAGGACTACCGGTGCGACCGCAGAGCCGGCTGCAAGACCCTGCCCTTGTGGACGGAATACGACCGTATGACCCGCGATTTCTTTTACGGCAGGACCCTGGCGGATCTGATGAAATGACGTGGCCGCTCCCGCGTTTTTTCACCTGCTTCTCCTAAGTATGGTATAATGTTATATAGATAAAGAAGCGTCCGGACTATCGCTTCTGCCCGGACGGGAGGAATGACTTATGAAGCTTGACACAGATATATTTTCACTGTTTGACCAAAAATGGGCGCTGCTCTGCTCCGGCACCGCAGCAGACCACAACGCCATGACCGTCAGCTGGGGCGGGCTGGGCACCCTGTGGGGCAAGCCTGCCGCCACCGTGTACGTGCGGCATTCCCGCCACACCTACGGATATATGAATACCCACGATCTGTTTACCCTGAGCTTTTTCCCCGAGGACTGCCGCCGGGCCCTGGAGGTCATGGGCAGCGTGTCCGGCAGGGACACGGACAAGGACGCGGCCGCCGGCCTGACGCCGAAGCCCCTGGAGGGCTGCGTGGCTTATGAGGAAGCGGAGCTGGTCCTGGTGTGCCGGGTCATGATGAGTCAGGACATGGATCCCGACGCCATCCCCGAAGACGCCCTGCAGTTCTATCCCGACAAGGACTGGCACCGTATCTATATAGGCGAAGTCGTGGATATCATACGAAAATAGCGATATGAAAGGCATCATTCTGGCCGGCGGCGCCGGCAGCAGGCTCTATCCTCTCACTCTGGTGACCAGCAAGCAGCTGCTGCCCGTGTATGACAAGCCCATGATCTACTACCCCCTGTCCACCCTGATGCTGGCCGGGATAAGGGACATCCTGATCATATCCACTCCCGCGGATTTGCCCAATTTCCGGCGGCTCCTGGGAGACGGCTCCGGTCTCGGCATCAGGCTGTCCTACAAGGAGCAGCCCTCCCCCGACGGCCTGGCTCAGGCCTTTATACTGGGCGAGGAGTTCATAGGCGGCGAAGCCTGCGCCATGATACTGGGCGACAACATCTTTTACGGCAACGGCCTGGGCAGCCTGCTGAGGGAAGCGGGACGGACTGCCGCGGAGCAGCATCTCGCCACCGTGTTCGGCTATTACGTCCACGACCCTGAGAGGTTCGGGGTGGTGGAGTTCGACTCGGACTGGAAGGCCGTGTCCATAGAGGAAAAGCCGGCCAGCCCCCGGTCCGGCTATGCCGTCACGGGCGTGTATTTTTATCCGGCGGGGGTCAGCGATATGGCAAAGGCCGTCAGGCCCTCCGCCCGGGGAGAGCTGGAGATCACCACTCTCAACGAGATGTATCTCAGGGAGGGCAGGCTCATGGTCCGTCTGCTGGGCCGGGGCTTTGCCTGGCTGGACACCGGCACCTTTGAAAGCCTCGCCCGAGCCTCTGCCTTTGTGGAAATGGTGGAAAACCAGCAGGGGATCACCATCTCCGCTCCGGAGGAGATAGCCTACGTAAACGGTTGGACGGACTCGCAGACGCTGCTGCAGGCTGCCGAAAGATACGCCAATTCGCCCTACGGACAGCACCTGGCCAGAGTCGCCAAAGGAGATATCAAGTATTGACCACCCACAGCGGCAACTTCACCTTTCACACCACCTCCCTTGAAGGAGTGTATATCATAGACGTCAAGGCCTTCGGCGACCGCCGGGGATACTTTATGGAGACCTACAGGGAGTCCGATTTTGACGCGGCCGGCCTCAGATACCGCTTTGTGCAGGACAACCAGTCCTCCAGCTCAAAAGGGGTGCTGAGAGGGCTGCATTTTCAGAAGACCCATCCTCAGGCCAAGCTGGTGCGGGTGCTGGCGGGCGAGGTGTTTGACGTGGCCGTGGATCTGCGCAGAGGCAGCCCCACCTACGGACAGTGGACGGGAGTCCTGCTGTCCGGGGACAACCGGCGGCTCTTTATGGTGCCCCGGGGCTTTGCCCACGGCTTTCAGGTGGTGTCGGACTATGCGGAATTCGCGTATAAATGCGATGATATATACCATCCCGAGGACGAGGGAGGCATCAGGTGGAACGACCCGGATATAGGCGTCAGGTGGCCTCTGCCGGACGAGGTGATACTCAGCGACAAGGACCGGGTCTGCCCCTTCTTCGCGGACAGCAGGCCGGAGTTTGACTTATGAAGGTGTTGGTGACGGGGGTCAACGGCCAGCTGGGCCACGACCTGATGAACCTGCTTGCCGCGGAGGGAGTCTGCGCTCTCGGCGCGGATATCACCCCGGCCTACGGCGGCATAGCCGACGGCTCCGCCGTCACCGGCATGCCTTATGAGCCTCTTGATATCACCGACAGAGACGCGGTCATGAGAGTCACGGAGGCCTTCGGGCCGGACCGGGTGGTCCACTGCGCTGCCTGGACCCGGGTGGATGACGCCGAAGAACACGCCGAGGCCTGCCGCCGGGTCAACGCCTTCGGCACCCGTTACGTCGCCGAGGCCTGCCGGGCCGCCGGAGCCGTCATGATCTACGTATCCACGGACTACGTGTTCGGCGGCGGAGGTGAGGCCCCCCGGGACCCCGACTCCTCTGCTTTTGCCCCGCTGAACGTTTACGGGGAGACCAAGCTGGAAGGGGAGCGGGCCGTCAGGGAGTTGGTCACAAATTACTACATAGTGCGCACCTCCTGGGTGTTCGGTCTCAGCGGAGCCAACTTTGTCAGGACCATGCTGCGTCTGGGCAGGACCCGGCAGGAGCTGCAGGTGGTCTGCGACCAGATCGGCTCCCCCACCTACTCCCGGGATCTGGCGGTCTTGCTGACGGAGATGCTCCGGAGCGACAGATACGGCGTCTATCACGCTGCCAACTCCGGAGGCTATATTAGCTGGTATGACTTTGCCCGGGAGATCCTTGCGCAGGCGGGATCGGAGGCGAGGGTCCTGCCCGTGACCACTTCCGAATACGGCGCCGCCCGGGCGGCCCGGCCGGCAAACAGCCGGATGGACACCTCCAAGCTGCAGAAAAACGGCTTTCGGCCGCTGCCACACTGGAAGGACGCTCTCGGGCGGTATTTGAAAGAGCTGAAGGACTGCTGCCATGAATAACACGATACTGGTCACCGGCGGAGCCGGCTTTATCGGCTCCAACTTTATCTACATGCTGCTGAAGGAACGGCCTGATGCGCAGATTGTGTGCGTGGACTCTCTCACCTACGCCGCCAATATCCACACCCTTTCCGAAGCCCTGCGGGACCCCCGTGTCAGATTTGCGCGGGAGGACATCCGGAACAGAGAGGGGATATACAGGCTCTTCGAAGAGACAAGGCCCCGGGCGGTGGTCAATTTTGCCGCCGAGTCCCACGTGGACCGCAGTATAGAGGATCCGTCCCTGTTCCTGGAGACCAACGTGCTGGGGACGGCGGTGCTGATGGACGCCTGTCTGAGATACGGGGCGGAACGGTTTCATCAGGTGGGCACCGACGAGGTCTATGGTGACCTGCCTCTGGACAGGCCGGACCTCCTCTTCACGGAGCAGACGCCCCTGCGCGCCTCCTCGCCCTATTCCGTTTCCAAGGCATCGGCGGACCTGCTGGTCATGGCATATCACCGCACCTACGGTCTGCCCGTTACCATTTCCCGTTGCTCCAACAACTACGGGCCCTACCAGTTTCCCGAAAAACTTATTCCGCTGATGATCAACAACGCCCTTCACGACAGGCCGCTGCCCGTCTATGGCAGAGGCGTCAACGTGAGAGACTGGCTCTACGTCCGGGACCACTGCCTGGGCATACTGGCCGCGCTGGAAAAAGGCAGAGTCGGCCAGGTTTACAACCTGGGCGGCCACAACGAGAAGTCCAACATAGAGATAGTGCGGCTGATACTGGCGGCTCTGGGCAAGCCCGAGAGCCTCATCACCTTTGTCACGGACCGCAAGGGCCACGATCTCAGATACGCCATAGACCCCTCCAAGGCCGCCGCGGAGCTGGGCTGGCAGCCCTCCGTCCCCTTTGAAGAGGGCATAGGCATGACGGTTGGATGGTATCTGGAGCATATGGACTGGCTGGAGGAATGTACCGGCGGGGAATACGTCAGGTATTACGATCAGATGTACGGAGACCGGGACGCCGAGCCCGGGACTCTCCGGTGAGGACGGGTATATGAAAGGCGCCGACGAACTCGCAGCCGGCAACGCCGGGCTGCTGCTGTCCCTGATAAGGCTTGTCCTGACCGGGGAGGCCGGCGACGGTCTCGGGGAGGTCACCGAGGAGCAGGCGCAGGCCGCGCTGGGGCTGGCCCGCCGCCAGTCCCTGGAGGCCATGGCCGCCGAAGGGCTGCTGCGGGTCGGGAAATGGCCGGAGGAGCTGCAGAAACAGCTGAAAAACGTCTGCTACAGGCAGCTCCTTTACAGCGAGCTGCAGGCCGAAGAACGGCGCAAGGTTTACGCCCTGCTGGAAGAAGCCGGAGCGGAATACGTGCCCCTCAAGGGCGACATCATAGCGTCACTGTATCCCGAGCCCTATATGCGCCGGAGCAGCGACGTGGATATACTGATACGCGAAGAAAAGCTCGGGGAAGTGGGGGAGCGGCTGAAACAGGCCGGCTTCAAACTGGCGGTGGTGTCGGGCCACGACCATCACTACGTTTCCGACAGGCTGTCCCTGGAGCTTCACTATCAGCTGGAGGGCAGCGGCCTGTTTACCGACGCGCCCAGCATACTGGACAGGGTGTGGGACTACGTGATCCCTGCTCCGGACTCTCTGCGGCGGGATATGACCGGCGCCTTTTGTTATTTTTACACCACTGCCCATATAGTCAGACATTTTCTGCTGACGGGGGGCTGCGGCCTGCGCAGCGTCATAGACCTGTGGCTTTTGCGCCGGAGCACCGAGTCCGAGGCGGAGCAGCGGGACGGCTTTTTGCGGCAGCACGGGCTGAAGACCTTTTCCGACGAGATATGCGGCCTGGGGGAAGACCTATTCGGCAACAGCGGCCGCGACCCGGACCCGGGGCTGCTGGAGGTGGTGTTCGGAGGCACCGTTTTCCGGTCGGACGAGGGGCAGGAGCTGGGCAACATAGCCCGGCAGGACGGCAGGCTGAGGCACGTGGTCAGGATCGTCTTTCCGCCTCTTGCCATCCTGGAAAACACCTATCCGGTGATGAGGGGGCGGCCCTGGATGTATCCCGGGATCGTGGTGTACAGGCTGTTCAAGGGCGTGTGGTTTGCCAGAAGGAATATAGACCGCATGTCCGCCATCACCGGGGCGGACCGGGAGGAAGTGCAAAAACGCCGGGCCGTCCTGCAGCAGCTGGACCTGCTGAAAAAGTAGGCTATCTGAAGCGTTTTTTGTATTCGGAGGGGGAGATGCCCTCCCTGCGCTTGAAAAAGGCGGAAAAATAGCCCGGATCGGAAAAATTCATCTCATTGGAGGTTTCCGTCACGTTCAGACCCTGCTCCAGCAGGGTCTTGGCATATCCCAGCCTCAGGGCGCAAAAGTATTCTATGGGGCTCATGCCCGCGTATTTGTGAAATATGTTGCGTATGGCGGTGGCGCACCTGTGGGATACAGACTCCATCTCCTCTGTGGTGATCCCCTTGCACACGTTTTGCTCCATGTAGTGCACCAGCTCGGAAAAGGTCTGGGCCTCCGCCGACAGAGGCTTGGGCTCGGCCACGGCGGACTCCTTTTGCATCATCATGAGCAGCAGGCTCTCCAGCAGAGACTTCAGGAGGGTCAGGTCCAGAGGTGTGTGGCTGTGCTTCAGGATCTCCTTTTCCAGCAGCTCCAGCAGGCGCCGCTCCTTGTCCCCCACCGAAAACCGTCCTCCCCTCAGATGCTTGGTCAGACCCTCGCCCTCAAAGGATATGGTCATGATGGTGACGCTGCCCTGCTCTGCGTTCAGACCGTGGAGCAGGTGAGGGCTGTGGAGCAGCAGGGCGCCCTTTGACGCCCGGTAAACCCCGGAGCCCGTGGTGAAGATGCAGTCGCCGCTGAGCACGTAGCCCAGCTCCCACATGGGATGGGTCTCTCCCATGAACACGAACCGGTTGTAGGTCCTGATAAAGGCTGTGTGGACGGAACGGATCGCTATCTCGGGCGCGATCTCCCTTTTTTCGAATATCATGTTCTGAAACGGCGTCCCGTGTCTTCCAGAAAACGGACGAGAGCCAGGGTGCGGTCCGTCTGGATGATGTCAAAGCCCCGGTCCGCCAGCCAGCCCCAGGCGTATTCGGGACCCAGGGTGCAGGCGCTGTCGTCGGAATGGCCCGCCGCCAGCTGGACCTTGTAGTTGTAGATCAGGGAGTTGACCCACACCAGCCTGCCGTCCCGGTGCAGCCTTTCCACGTAGGCGGGACTGCCGGTCTCGCTGTCCTCGGAGGTAAAGCACACCTCGGCGCCCACGTAGTTCATGCGCCGTCCCAGAAGATGCTCGTGGATACCCTCGTCCCTGTTGCCCAGTATGGGCAGATAGGCGATGTCCGGAGCGTATTCCTCCATCATGTCAAACAGGTCCGCCCTCGGCGCGGACTTGACCACGATCCGGTCCTGCATCCCCCGGTCCTTGATGCACCGGGCGATGGCCTTGGGGTTGTCGATGAATTTGTCCACGTTGATAAAGCACCGGTGGCCGAAACGGGTCAGCACCTCGTCAAAGGTACACAGCCCGAACTGGGTGGGGTCGCGGTCATAATTCACGTAGCGCAGAGCCCGTATCTCCTCGTCCTGCAGCTCCCTGATGCTGCCCTCAAAGCCCAGATGGGCCCGCTCCATGCCGGGGTGCAGTATCCACAGAGTGCCCTCGGCGCTGTAGTTCAGGTCTACCTCTATCATATCGGCGCCGTGGCCGGCCGCGGCCTCGTAGCTGGCTATGGTGTTGGGAGGGACGTTGCCTGCGGCTTCGCCCCGGTGGGCGGCTATGATGATTTGTTTTTTGGCGTATTCGGTAATGCCGGTCATGTGAGTCCTGCCTTTGTGGTGATGCTGCTATAAGTATAGACCAAAAAGCGCTGCCTGTCAAGGGGCAAAGCCCATGTGTCATCCCGGCAGGGTCCATGGCCGGGAGCTCTCACGTCATTCCGGCGGTCGGCAGAAAAAAGTGCATCGGCGGGCGCCGCGCGCCCGCCGATGAAAGTATTGTAACGTCCCCGCGCTTCATTGCCTCCCGGGCCGTGACCGGGGCTCGCGGTTCCACTACAGGGGATCTCTTACCGCCTCCTGCGGAGGCGCCGGGATGACGTTGTATTTGAACGGGACAGTGAACGCTCCCTTCTCCGCCGCGTGGCCCCCCCAACGGCTTTCAGCCGTCGGTGCCCCCACAGATCTCCAACGCCCTCACTTCGTTTGGGCGCCGGGATGACGGCGGGTTGAGGCTCGCGGCGTTTTGTCCGGGATGCCGATAGAAGCTGCCGGCGCGCTCATCCCTCAGGGATGACGGCGGGTCACTTGATCCGGGCGTATTCTATCAGCAGGCTTCCCGGCTTGTCGGCTATCACCACGTTCAGGCTTGCCAGCTCCTTGCCCGACACCTCTCTGGTCTCCTTCAGGTCGTAGGTCTCGTAGAGGCTGATGCGGTAGCGGGCGTTCTCGTCGATGGCCCTGAAGGGCACGTCTATGCCGCTCCAGGGGCATTCCTCTCTCCTGAACACCACGGCGTAGCCGTCCTCTTCGTCGGGCCTGTGATACTGCCAGGCGCATATGGAGGAGGCTGTGTTGTCCACGTTAAAGAGGGAGTAAAAGTCTCCCAGGTGGTATTTGCGCAGGCGTTTGCACTCCTGCAGGCCCTTTTCCAGCTCCGCCCTGGGGTAATCCTCCGGACGGGTGTCGCCGCAGAAGGAGATGCCCGTGTTGAAGCCGCTGCGCAGGGAATAGGGCGTCACGGCCAGGGTCCCGCCGGTGCTCCAGGGGATATAGTGGTTCAGGTTGCTGGTGATCAGCTGGTTCAGGCGGGCGGACTTCAGGTCGTCGTTCTGCACCCACACGTTGCTGTCGCTGCGCCACAGGGTGATGGAGCGGCTCATGAGCTCCAGCTCCAGCCGGGTGCCGCCGCCGCAGCAGTTGTCTATGAGAAGACCGGGGCGCTCTTTGCGCAGATCGTCCCAGAAATTATACAGGGCTCTTACGAACATGTCCTCGGCGATACCCTGTCTGTCTGGGGCGGTCTCGCCCGTATAGGTCAGCAGGGCGCCGAGATCCGTGCCCGAGTCGGTGCGGAAGATGCTCACGTCCCATTCCTTGAAGCAGGCGAGGAGAAAACGCTTCATATAGTCATAGGCCTCCGGGTTCACCAGAGCGAAGCTGCCGCCGCCCGGCTTGCCATCCGCGGTCATGACCCATTCGGGGTGCTCTTCGGCCAGGAAGGTGCCCGCCACCACGTTTTCGGGAGCGAACCACATGCACACCTTTTTGCCGTAGGCGGTGATGAGATTCGTCAGAGGCTTCATGCCGTGGGGGAACCTCACCGGGTCCGGCAGGTCGCTGATGGGGAAATGATAGTTGCCCATGCCCGCGGGGAAGGCGTTGCGGTGATACCAGGCGTCGAACCAGCTGACCTCAAAGCTCATGTCCCTGAAGGATTTGATGTAGGCCCGGTCTATATCCTCGGTGGTGCTCACCGCCTCCTTGCCGGAGGTGGAGTAGGCCAGAGGGATATAGGCCGGCTGTCCGTCCAGCTTGGGTATGATGTGCCGAATCATGGCCTGACGGAAGCAGTTGAAGCCCTCCTGCAGGCCCGTCCCCTCGTAAAATACAGACAGGGCTCTGGCGCTGCGCAGGGTCTCGCCGGGCTTGAGATATGTATTTACGTTGCTTCTGCCGGCTGTGATAAAGAGCTCCTTGCCCTTTCGCGAAAAATCCGCTTCCCAGGTGCCGGACCAGCCCAGAGCGCACACCACGCCGCCGGTGGGCCACTTGACCGCGAAATAAGGCGAATAGTCTCCGCCGCAAGCGGACAGGCTGCCGTGTCGTATCTCTATGGGCTTGTCCTCCTGCAGAAATTCGGGCTTCATCTTGAACTCGTCCCAGTTGAACCTGACGCAGCCGATGGAGCCGGCGGTGGTGAGGACTATGATGTCGTTTTTGTCATTGGGGCCGCTGTCCGGGGCAAACATGAGCCCCGTGGGGAGGGCGTTTTTGCCCGCGGGAGCCTCTTCGGGGTTGTTGACACGGATGTCAAGAGTCCGCAGGTCGGATATGACGGGAGTATTTGCCTGCCCCTTGTTCTCAAAATACACGGTCCAGTCCAGGGCTTGCTGGTCTTCGTATATCCTGACCTCCGCCCTGACCGCAAGGCCTGTGTCCGGGTCGGTGTAAAGGTAGGTCTTTTCCGTGACGCCGTCCTCTGCCTTTCTCTCGCTTTTTTCAAACTGCCACAGCGGCAGAAATACGTCGGAGGACACGCCGCCGTATTTGAAGCTGAAGGGATAGCGGGTCTCCACGCTGGAGCCGCCTGCCAGAACGTCCAGATAATACTTTTTGCCGGAGGCGCCTGTGACGTAAGCCTCCGCCCAGTCCCACTGGTCGCAGGTGGGGCCGTCCTCCGCGTTGTCCAGAGCCAGCTCTATGGACTCCGCCCCGTCAAAGGCCAGGTCTATATCCAGCACCGAGTTGTCACCTTTTACCGCTCCCTCGGTCTGCCACACCGTCTTGCCGTCAGCGTATATATATGCCCGCACCGAGGCGGGAGTGCCGAACATCTGGCTGTCTATGCCCGCCTTGCTCCGAAAGGCCTTGATGGGCTCGTCCAGAGTGATCTTCAGCCGGCCGGGGGCGTGGGTGCCTATGCCCCGGTCGAATTCCCTGCCGCCCAGGCATATGGGCTGGTTGGTCTCGTGGACGCAGCGGTTTATTTTGGTGGTCTTGCCGGGCTCAAACTCCTGCAGGATCTCAAAGTATTTGTTGCCCTCTTCTTTGGGCGCTTTCTCTCCGCCGAAGGCGCTGTCGGCAAACGCCGAAAGGTTTACGGCAAATACGGGCATTGCCCACAGCATTATTGCCAATACAGCCGCCAATATAACAAGTTTCACGATACGCTCCTTTTGTAATAAAACATAGATCACAGTAATATTATAGCACAGCAACCCGCGGGGGCGGCTTTTCCGCCCTGTATTTTTCTGCTCTGCTGCCGGAGCGAAAGCCGGTTTGCCGGCCTGTTGGCTGAAGGGCGCCTGTATTGTCCGGCGTATGACATATGCCTGCGGGACGGGCAGGCCGTATGTGACAGACGCTCTGACTGTGTTATAATATAAATACACTATACTATGAAAAGCGAGGTGGTCTGTGATGCGGGCGCTTTTACTTGCGGCAATGATAATACTTGCGGCGCAGGCTTTGTGGAGCGGAGAGATCGAAGACAGAGTGGCGGCTTCCTGCTGGGGAGGCTGGGGAGACGGAGGGACGATCTCCGTGGAGGAATTCGACGGCCGCCGGTGTATTCACCTGACGTGGCAGGACGCACCTGTCAGCGAAATGAGCTTCTGGGCCCTTTCCAGAGGGGTGGACGCGAGAGATCTTGCGGGCCTGTCCTATGACCTGTACGTCAAGAGCCTGGAGCCGGGGAGCAGCGTGGGGGTGTTCGTCAGCGAAAAGGACGGCGACAGGTGGCTCCGGGTCCACGGAGACGACACTTCCAAGGGGGAATGGCTTAAGCTGGACCTTCCTTTGGACAAGCTGTCCTTTTGGGGGCTGGGGCCAAACACTCCCGATCCCTCAGAGATCGTTTCCGTTCATCTGGAGCCCTCCGGCAAGGCCTGCGAGATATATCTGGCCGACGTGACCCTCAGGCAGGCGGACGGCAAAGAAATACGCCTGCTGGACCCGGACAGCATACCCCTGAATTATCAAAAGCCCCTCAGGAGGCGGCTGCCCAACGCTCTTCCCTTTGAAAACAGGGCCTTTATCGCCGCCGACCCCCGCAGCTGGGGCAACGGCAGCGACACCTCCCTGGTCCGGGCGCTCGCCAAGCTGTTTCCCCGGGCGGGGATAAGCAGCGGCGGGACCGTCACCGATGAGACCGGCGCCCTCTCGGACAGCCTGCGGAGGCTGGGCATCCCCTTTATGGCGGAGACTCAGGACGCCCACGATTTCGGCGCCGAGCTCACCCTCCGGCAGGCCTGGGGAGTGCGTTTTGACGGAGCCTCCAACAACCTGACCCCCGGGGCCTACGACACGGGGCACACCGCCTGTCTCAACCATCCCGAGTATCTGGCCATGCAGAAGCGGCGGGTAAAGGCCGCCGCCGAGGCCGGCGTGAAGGCTCTTGTGTGGATAGACTATATCACGCCTTATTTCGGGGGCAGGTGGGGCTACGCCGAGGCGGATACAGCGGCCTACCGCCGGGCCCTCGCCGAAAAGGACGGGGGCCTGGATATAATAGCGGACGGCAAGAAGAAAAACATATCCTTTTGGGATTATTACGAGGACTACACCGGCTTCAGGCCCTCTCCGGAGGACGCGGGCTTTGGGTCCTGGGAGGAATACGCCCCTCCCGCCGAGCCGGAAAGGGTGTTTGAGATGGGGGACCGGGAGCGCCTGAGGCACAGCCTGTTCCTCACTCTGTGCCATTACGCCTGGCTGAAGCTTCTTAACGATACCGGCAGCTATTATGCGTCCCTCAACGGAGGCCGGCTGTGGCTCATACCCAACCCCGAGGACGTGTATGACGGGGCGGACTATATCTACGCCTGCCGTCTGGCGGGAGTGGGGGGCATACTGTGCGAATACTTCGGCAACCCGGGCTTTCTGGATGCCGCCTATCACAGCGGACCCTATCTGCGCCGCAACTCCGGCGAAGGGGGCGCGCTGGAGGGGCCGGTGCTGGAGACCAACGCGGGGGGCCACGGGCTGCCCTACTACGACCCCTGGGTGTCCTATATCACGGCCTGGGACCTGTATGCCGCTATGCAGGCCAACGTGACCAAAAACGATTTTCTTGAGGGCGATTCCATAGAGCCCATGCTGGACCCGGCCAACGCTTACGCCTACGCCCGTTTTGCGGATATGGCCGTGAAGCAATACGCCTTTGAGGACTACCTGCGGGACAAGCCCGTGAGGCCCGCTGCCAAAACCGCCGTCATAGGGGGCCGCAATATAAACCGGCTCCGCCCCTCCCTGTTTCACTCCCTTGACAGCCGGGAGGGGAGCCCCGCCGCAGTTCTGCACTCCCTGGGCTATGCCTATGACCTGCTGGACGAATCGGTCTTTGCCCCCTGGGACGATTATGCGGTGATGTTTGCGGGAGTATGGGACATGAACCGGCAGGCGGGCAGGCGGCTGGCAGAGTGGGTGAAGAAAGGCAACACCCTGGTCCTGAGCGGCGCCCAGCCCTACGCCGTGGCTGACGGGGTGCATTTTTCGCCCTTTGTGGCCGCCGATAACCACCGGGTGGACGATATGTCCCTGGGCCAAAGGTTCGGCATAGGGCCCTTCAAGGCCCGGGCTCCCGGCTCCGGGACCGTGACCCTGTCCCGGGGAGCCTTCCGGGAAGCGATACCCGCCGGCTCCCGGCTGTTTGCCGTCCCCGATACTGTAATGGCCGTGGAGGGGGACGTCCTTCTCGAGGCCGACGGCATACCTCTCGTCACTCAAAGAGCTCTGGGCAAGGGCAGGGTGATATATATAGGCTATAAGGCGGGGGAGCCTGCCAACGCGGACCTCGACAGGCAAGTATTTTACGCTCTGGCCCGGGAGCTGGGCGCGGAACACAGGTGTATCACCGACGGGGCTTCCTGCCACGTGTACGGGATCGGGGGCGGCATGGCGGCGGCCCTGTGGAACTCGGACCGGCTGGCCAATTATGAATTCATATACGATTCCAACCGCAGCCAGCAGCTGACCATAGACAGCCCGTCCTCCTGCTCGGCCCGGGTGTTTGTGCCCGACGGGGAATATCTCATATATTACGTGCACGCCGGCAAGACCGAAAAGGCCCGGGGCAGCAGCGTATTGCTTCAGACTTCCGATACCTGCGAGCTGTGCTATATCCTGCCGGATACGCCGGAGTCGGAGGCCCTGATAGAGGCTATGAGGCGCTCTCCCCTGCGGACCGTGGCGGAGGGCAGGAGCAAAATATCGCTGCCGGAGTAAGGATGCCTCTCTTGGCTGGCTCTGCAGGGGCTTTGCCTCTGACCGGCGGCGTGATCAGTCAGGATGCTGTCAGGCAGGGCTTCGCGGAGCCCTGCCTTTTGTGTGTCCGGGCGTCACCTGCCGCAGCTCCCGGGCCGGGATATTTTTGACGATAATCTACCGGGAAACGGGCACAGGCTCCAAAAAAAGAGTATAATATTTAATAGGTGTGCCCTGCGCACCCGTCTGCCTGCAGGCAGACGGCTCGGAGAAAGGTGGCTGTATGTATCTTGGTATTGCGCTGGTGGCGCTGGCCGGCATCATGTCGGGCAGCGGCGTCTGGCCTCTGAAGGCGGTAAAGGTATTCAACTTTGATCAGATATACTTCTTTGCCCCTCTGTTTTCGTTTCTCATAATCCCGTGGACGGTGGCGTTCATATTTTGTCCCGACATACTGGAAATAGTCCGGCAGATACCCCGGGAGAGGATGCTGCTGTTCTCGGTGCTGGCAGTGTTTTACACGGTGGGCTGTTATATGGGCTGGTACACCGCGGCCCGGCTGGGAGTGGGCATTGCCTACGGCATCAATTCCTGCTTTGCCAATATCACCGGGGTCATGATCCCCATTCTCTTCAAGGGCACGGGCCAATTTGCCAAGTCGCCGGATTTTCTCACCCTGCCTTCCAATCTGGTCATGCTGTCCGTGGCCGGGATGTGTACCGCCATCATGCTGATACAGAACGCGTCCATGGTGAAGTCCGCCTGCGAAAAGGACGACAGCATTTCCCGGGGCCGGCGCAACTTTTACGTGTTCTGCGGCTTTCTCAACGGCCTGTTGGGCAACTTTGCCACCTTTGTGCTGGTTTACGGCGGCAGCGAGGTCATCACTCTGCTGACGGATGCGGGCCAGAGCGTGTTTGTGGCCAATATCATAGTATGGGGCATAGTGTTTCCCATGGTGCCCGTCACCGGCATGCTGATCACCGGCGTCAGGATGACAGTCCACCGGGAGTGGGGCAGGATAGCCCGGGCTCCCATTGAGATACTCTACGTGTTTCTGGCGGGCGTCCAGACCTCCGTGTGTCTGGGGGTTTACGCCACGGGAGTCATCCTGCTGGGCAGCTTTGGCGGCAGCGTGGGAGCGGGCTTTTCCACCTCGTTTCAGATCATTGCCAGCCAGCTGCTGGGGGTCCTGTCCGGCGAGTGGAAGCATGCCGGTCCCAAGGCTATACGCACCATGGTAGTCGCTCTGGTCATCGTGTTCATATCCATCATACTGCTGTCGGCAGGCAATTTTCTTGCACAAAATTAGTATGGAGTCAATATGTTTGTCAATCCCTATGAAAACACGGCGGGCATAAAGCCCCTGAAGTCCAACTTTCACATCCACGCGGGCACCGGCCCCGGCACTTGCGGCGCCTATGAGATAGAGCCCGTGATAGAGGCCTACCGCGACTGCGGCTACGGCGCTCTGTGCATCTCGAACCACAATCTCCTGACGGCCCCCGCGCCCTACAGGGAAAAATACGGCATAGTCCTCCTGCAGGGCTACGAATACACCACCAGAGAGCACCTGCTGTGTCTGGGCTCCCCGGCCTTTACGCCTATCCCGGAGGACGTGATATTCCGCCCGGGCAGCGAAGGGCTGGAGGAGGGGCCCCGGGGTCTCGTCCACCGCAAGAGAAACGTGGAGAATCTGCAGCTGGCCATAGACGACTGCCGCAAGGCCGGGGGCTACAGCATCATCTGCCACCCCGACTGCCACGTGTGGGGGGTCTCCCGGGACGTCATAGACGCCGTCAGCGGCTACGACGCCATAGAGATACTCAACGGGCGCAACACTTCCGACACCTACGACCATATCCTGAGCAAGGGCCTGCTGAAATGGTGCACCGGCTCCGACGACTTTCACCGCTGGTGGCACCTGTCCCACTGCTGGAACGTGATATACGCCGAGCCCACGGAGGCGGGCGTGCTGGAGGCCATGCGCAAGGGCGCCATGTACGTGTCCAAGGGCCTCACCCTGCAGAGGCTGGAGCTCACAGACGGCCGTATCCGCGTAAAGGCCATGGGAGGCGACGGCTTTGAGGGAGACTTTGAATACAAATTCATAGGCAAGGACGGCGCCGTGCTGAAGGTCACCTGCGACACCGAGGCTTCCTACAAGCTGAAGGGCAATGAAGCCTACGTGCGGCTGGACGTCACCAGCCCCGAGGGCTGGAAGCTCATCACCCAGCCTGTATATGACGATGCTTTTTTCAAGGAGTAGAGAACAATGTACGTAAATCCTTACAAAGACTGTTTTGACACGAAGCCCCTGAAGTGCACCTTCCACACCCACGCGGGCACCGGCCCCGGCACCTGCGGCGCCTATGAGATAGACGACGTGCTGCCCCTCTACAAGGAGCTGGGCTACGACTCGTTGTGCCTGTCCAACCACAACCTCTACACAGACCCCGCCGAATACGAGAAGAAGCACGACATCCTCTTGTTCCCCGGCTACGAATACACCAAATGGGAGCATATGGTGTGTCTGGGGACAGACAAGGTCATGGTCCCCCATCCGGAGACCTACGCCCCCCTCGAAGACCCGGTGACCCCCTATCAGGCTGCCATAGACGGCTGCAACGCCGACGGGGGCTTCCCCATAGTCTGCCATCCCAACTGGCCGGTGGAATGGGCCGTCTCCCGGGAGTTCCTGGACCGGGTCCGCCGCTTCCGCGCCATAGAGGCCCACAACGGCTCCTGCGGCTCCAACGCCTGGGACCACGTGCTGTCACAGGGCCGCCTCATCTGGGGCGTGGGCTCCGACGACTTTCACCGCTGGTGGCATCTGGCCCTTGCGTGGAACATGGTGTATGCCGACAGAGACAAGCCCTCCATCATGGAGGCCCTGAAAAAGGGAGCGTTTTACGCATCCACGGGCCTCGTACTGCAGAGCCTGACCCTGGACAGCGACAAGATATCCATAGAGGTCATCAACCCCAACAACTACAGAGACGAGTTCAACTACAAGTTCTTCGGCGCGGACGGCAGGCTGCTGAAGGAGGTCAACGAGGAGACCGCCACCTACCGCCTGAAGGGCGGCGAGAAATACGTGCGCATAGAGGTCATGAACAATGCGGGCAGGAAGCTCTACACCCAGCCCGTGTATGACGACGAGTGCCTGAAGACAGAGGAATAACATGTTTGTCAACACCCTTCAGGGCAAGCTGGACAGACCCTGCCAGCGGAGCAATTTTCACATCCACGCGGGCACCGGTCCCGGCACCTGCGGCGCCTACGCCATAGACGAGGTGATAGGCAACTACAAGGCGGTGGGCTACACCTGCCTGTGCCTGTCCAACCACAATCTGATCACGAGCCCCGACACCTTTGACAACCAGGGCCTCAACATGATACAGGGCTATGAATACACCTCCGACAAGCATCTGGTGTGTCTGGGGGCCAGGACCATGACCTTTGACCCGGCGGACACCTCCGACGAGGCGCTGCAGAAGGCGGCGGACACCTGCGTGGCCGAGGGCGGCTTTGCCATACTCTGCCACCCCCACTGGCCGGAGGAATGGCACACGAGCCGGGAGTTTCTGGACAAGACCACGGGCTTCGGAGCCATAGAGGTCTTCAACGCCGCCACCGACAGGGACGTGGGCGCCAAGGGGCGCACCGCCTGCATGAACGCTCAGGACTACCTGCTGAGCAAGGGCCGCCTCGTGTGGGGCGCCGGCTCCGACGACTTTCACCGCTGGTGGCACCTGGCCGCCGGCTGGAACATGATCTACGCCGACAACACTCCCGGGGCCGTCATAGACGCCCTCAAAAAGGGCGAGTTCTACGTGTCCAGCGGCCTGAGGCTCATGGATATGTCCATTATTGAGGACAGGCTCCACGTGGAGGTGTGCAACCCCAGCGGCTACGTGGACGAATACCGCTACAGGTTCGTGGGCAGGCACGGACGCGTGCTGAAAACCGTGGAGAGCTCCGCCGCCGACTATATGCTATGCGGAGACGAGGGCTACGTCAGGGTGGAGGTCTATTGCCCCGGAGGCAACGTGCTGCTGACCCAGCCCGTGTATGATACAGATTTTTTTAAGGAGAATAGTATATAATGTTTATCAATCCGCTTCAGGGCAAGACAGACGAAGATCCCTGTCAGAGAAGCAACTTCCACACCCACGTGGGCACCGGCAGAAATACCTGCGGCCACCACACCTTTGACGAATTGCTCCCCTGGTATCAGTATCTGGGCTACGGCTGCCTGTGCCTGTCCAACCACAACTGCGTCACCGATCTGGAGCCGCTGCGCAAGCAGTACGACATGGTGCTGATCCCCGGCTACGAATACACCTACAACATGCATATGGTGTCCCTGGGCTCCGACAGGGTGGTCCTGAAGGGCGAGATGTCCGAAGAAGAGAGCTATCAGAAGGCCATAGACAGCTGTCTCTCTGACGGCGGCGTGCCCGTCATATGCCACCCCAACTGGCCGGAGGAATGGCACGTGACCAAGGAATTCCTCAACTCCATCCACGGCTATTACGGCATGGAGATAGTCAACGCTTCCGTGGACAGAGGCCCCATCAGGAGCCGGAGCGAACGGCCCAACGGCCGCAGCAACGCCTCCAACGTGTATGACTGGACCCTGTCCAAAGAGAACCGCATTATCTGGTGCTTCGGCCACGACGATTTTCACCGCTGGTGCCATTTCGGCATAGCCTGGAACATGATCTTTGCCGACAAGGAGCAGGGAGCCATACTGGACGCCCTGAAGAAGGGCTGCTTCTACGTGTCCACCGGTCTGGTACTGGAATATCTGGACCTCACGGACGAAAGGCTCAGTATCAAGGTCCGCAACGCCGACGGTCTCTATGAAGACTACTATTACAGATTCATAGGCAAATACGGCGAGACCCTCAAGACCGTGTATGACCTGGAAGCCTCCTATCTCATCAGGGGCAACGAAGGCTACGTCAGGGTGGAGGTAGTGAATTCTGCCGGCAAGCAGCTCTACACCCAGCCCGTGTACGACAGCGAAGTTTACAAAGCTCCGTAACAAGGCGCGCACCCCGGCCGGCGGGCAGCCCGCGGCTGCCCGCAGCCGGCTCCGCATACCGATACCATGAGATTTACCGACCGTTTGCTGAGAGCTCTCCAGAATATAGACCGGCGCATACTCTATGTGCTGGTGGCGCTGATCATCTCCGTGCCTCTGGTGACCAAGCCCAACTACCATCCCGCCATAGTGTTCAGCGAGGTCTCCCGGGCATATCGGGTCCTGGACACTGTCCCAGAGGGCAAGACCGTGTTCATATCCACCATCTTCAGCGGCAGCACCGAGGCTGAAAACGGAGAGCAGACCAAGGTGATAGTCAGGCATCTGTTTCAGAAACGGCAGCCCTTCGTGATGATCAGCTGGGACCAGGCCGGCAACAGGCTGAGCTATGAGATGACCTCCCGGATAGCCGACGAAATGGGCATGAAATACGGGACGGACTGGCTCCACCTGGGCTACAGGATCCCCAATCTGCAGACCATGCTCCGGGGCTTCGGGCAGGATTTTCGGGGCACCTTCAAGACCGACTTTCACGGCGACAGTCTGGACAAGACCCCTCTGGGGGCCCGGCTCAAAAACGCCGGGGATTTCGGAGCCGTGGTGGAGATCACCCCCTCCGCCACTCTGGAGAGCTGGATCGCCTATTTCTGCGAGCCCTACCACGTGCCGCTGGTATATTGTCCCGCGGCGGTGCTGGCCGCCTCCGCCTATCCCTTTTTGGACACGGGACAGGTGGCCGGCATGCTCAACGGAGTGGTGGGGGCGGCCCAGTATGAGACCCTGCTGGGCAGGACGGACAAGCCTACCAGCGCCGGCGCCATGAGCCTCAGCCTGTCTCTGGCCCACCTGGTGATACTGGCGTTCATACTGCTGGGCAACCTGGCCTATTGGCTGGAAAAAAGGAGAAGGTCACGATGACTTTTCTGCAACACCATTCGCCCCTCATCATAGTGTGGCTGGGAGCGCTGGCCACCTTTGCGGTGTACAGCATACTCTTTTCGGACAACAGGTTCTACCGATTTTTTGAGCACGTGTTTCTGGGCGCCGCCGCCGGGCTGGGCGTCTATATAGTCTGGTCTCAGGTCCTGAAGCCTATGTGGTGGGACAAGATGGTGCTGGAGGGCCTGTGGTACTGGGTGTTCGCTCTGGTGCTGGGCAGCATGTTTTACTTTACCTATTCCCAAAAGCACGTGTGGATATCCAGGCTGATATTCGGCCTGTTCATGGGCATGGCCGCAGGCGGCCTGTTCAGGGAGTTTGCCGAGATCTATATGCCCCAGATAGTCAAGTCCATGAAGCCGGTGGCCGGCTTGGGTATGACCGTGTGGGACACCCTGAACGTGCTGGTGTTTTATCTGCTGCTCTTTACCTGCATGGCCTACTTTTTCTTCAGCTTTGACACCAAAAACAAATTCCTGTCCCGGTCGGCGGCCTGGGGCAGATGGTTCCTGATGATAGGCTTCGGAGCCATATTCGGCGCCACGGTCATGGGCAGGATGACCCTGTTTATAGGCCGCTTCAACTTTTTGGTCAACGAGTGGCTGCCCGCCGTGGGAGAGACCTGGCATTATACCGCCGGCAAGATCCTCATACTGCTGGGGATGGGGCTCGTGATAGGACTGATGATACGGGCCATCAACAACAAAAGACGAGAGCAAAATACGGAAGAATAATACGAGGACAAATATGAAAAAAACCTGGATGCAAAAAAACGTGTGGGCCTACATAGACTGCGGAGACATCGCGGTGGAGAGGCTCCAATGCATTGACGAGGGCAAGGATATATCCTCTCTCACGGGCGAATTTGACCGGCTGGAAAAGGCCGATATGTTTTCTCCCGAGGCCCAGCAGGCCGCGGTCGAGCTGCTGGACAAGAGCGCCGCTCTTCCCTGCGCCGACCCGGAGCTGCAGGAGCCTTCCGACCTCAAAGAGATACAGCTGTTGGCCAAAGGCGCGCCCGATATGGCCGTGCCCGAAGGGGAAGCCCTCTCGGACAAGTTTTGCGGAGCCTGGCTGGGCCGCATAGCCGGCTGCACCTTCGGCAAGCCCTTTGAGGGCCGCCGGAAGTGGATGGTGTCGAAGTATCTCAGGGAGACCGGCAACTATCCTCCCACCCACTACATCAGCTACAGAGGCGTGGACCCCGAGCTCATCAAGGAGTGCGGCATCCCCGACTGGACCGACCGGATATGCCACGAGCATATGGAAAACGCCATACCCGACGACGACCTCAACTATCCGGTGGTGAACCTGGTGTGCTTCAAAAACCACGGCAAGGACTTTACCCCCGAGGACGTGGCTTCCACCTGGCTGGGCTATCTGCCCTTCGGCGCGGTGTGCACCGCGGAAAGGGTGGCCTACAAGAATCTGTGCAGCATGGTGGAGCCTCCCGTCAGCGCCTCCTACAGAAACCCCTACAGAGAGTGGATAGGGGCTCAGATACGGGCCGACCTCTGGGGCTGGGTGTCTCCCGGCAAGCCCGGGCAGGCCGCCGAATACGCCTGGCGGGACGCCTGCATAAGCCACGTGAAAAACGGCATCTACGGCGAGATGTGGGCGGCGGCCATGATGGCGGCGGCCTTCGGCTCGGACGACGTGAAGGAGGTCATCCGCACGGGCCTCGGGGTGATACCCGAGAAGTGCCGCCTGGCGAGAGCCGTGGAGAATATGATCGCCCTGTATGACAGCGGCATCTCCTATGAGGAGGCGGCGGACAGCATAGCCTCCCGCTGGAACGAAAACCACGGGCACCACTGGTGCCACACCATCTCCAACGCGGAGATAGTGACTGCCGCCCTCCTGTGGGGCGAAAAAGACTTCTCCAGGACTGTGTTCTACAGCGTGTTCCCGGGCTTTGACACCGACTGCAACGGGGCCACGGCGGGCAGCGTGCTGGGTATTATGCTGGGGGGCAAGGCCATTCCCGAGAGCTGGACCGGACCTGTGCACGACACTCTGGAGACCTCCATCGCCGGCTACAACATAGTAAAAGTCAGCGAGATGGCTGCTCTGACAGAAGAATTGAGCAAACAATAAGAGTGATGCGGGACCGCCTGTGGCGGCCCCGCTTGTTTATCGAAGGAGCATATTTCATGCGAGTTGTTATTGTGATACTGTTTTTGATCTTTGCCCTCAGCGGCTGCGCCGGAAAGGGCGCCGCTGACAGCGCCAGCTCCGGCGGGGGAGAGCTGATCGGCTACAACAAGCTGTCACAGGACGCCATACAGCACGGCTATCTCCACTCTTACGAAGGCGTCAGGACCGTGTCGGGGACTCTGGCGGCCGGCGGATACAAAGTGAGATATACCGTGCCCTCCCGGGTGCGGGCCTATGATATGGTCCCGGTGAATTATACTCTGGAGATGCCTGCGGGCAGCCGCCGGACGGCCTTTGAGGCCGTGGCCTTCGAAGATCCGAAGCGCACAGGGAAAAAGGCCACCTACGACATGGCCATCCCCGGGGACATGCGGGTAAAGATGGAGTATCTGGGCTCCGTGAGCGCCGACTATGACCCGGACTCCTATCCCTACATGCAGACGGATCCCAAGGCGGCTCCTCCCGTGACAAGAGCGCCCATCAAGCGGGACCGGCTGGTGCGCTCCGGCATCATCAGGGCTGCGGACTGCGTGTGGTTCAAGTTCCGGCTGACCAATACGGGCAACACCATCCTGGACCCGGAGGGCTTCGGGGCGGGCCTCTTTATGCCCTGGATCATGCAGGTGGACGACGAGGGCAACGACATGTGGCAGGACCAGTGCCGGCCCATCAACCTGATGGAGCGGCATCTGGATTATATCTACCCCGGCGAGAGCTTTGAATTCTGGACCCAGTTTGACTGCTCCGGCCCCTTTGGCTGGCCCGGCAGGCAGCTGAGGGAAGGCAACTACGTCATCACCATGGACTACGGCTACCGCATCAACAAGACCTATGACTATTGGTGCAACGTGTGGGGCGCCATGCCCTTCCAGACCCTGAAGGTGTATCTCAGGGCGGAAAAGGAGCCCCGGCAGGCCCCTGTGAAAACCGAGACCCTGAAGCCGGACACCTCGGAGAAGATGCCGGACTACGTGTCCTCCTTCGAGGAATTCATGACCTCCTTCGACTACTATCGGGCTTCGGATGAGGCCCGGAAGATACAGAAGACCATGTATCTGCAGGTGGCCCCCTGGACGGAGTGCATCACCCTGCGGCTCATGCTCACGGACCCGCAGAAGATCGCCTTTGTCCGCATCCCCGTCACCACCGAGACGGAGCACCTGAAGATAGCCTACAACCCTGACAACACTCTGGTGGTCAATGACAACGGCCTGGAGGTCCCCATTATCGCGGCCCAGGCCATGCCGGGGATGAGGATGAATTTTCAGCTGGGTCCCTATGCCGAGGAACGCATGCTGAAGGAGGCTCTGGAAATGAAGGAGATGGGCGTCAACGTGATCTCCAATACGGCGGCCCACTACTGGAACGGGGAGCTGACCCACTACAGGGAAAACAAGACCATAGAGCCCCTCATGGTGGGCTACCGCTACTGGTTCGACCACTGTATGCAGAAGGCCGGCCTCAAAAGCCTGGGCTGGAGCGTGTATCCCGGACTCAACGGCTTCGCTCTGGAGATACACAATCTGCTGAAGGGCACCGACTACACCTCCGACGGCACCTACAACGACGAGCATATACCCGAAGGGATAGCCACTCTGGTGAAATTCTGCTACGACCGCTGGGGCGACAACTGGGTCACAGACAAAAAGGGCCGTATGCCCATCGAAATGGAGGACAGCTGGGGCTGGATGCGCTACGACGTCAACGACCGCTTTGAAAAGATAGCCCCCGACGCCGACGCCCTGTTCAGGGAGTGGGCCCGGAAGAAATACGGCTCCATAGAGGCTGTGAACAAGGCCTGGGGCTCCGGATATAAGGGCTTTGAGGAGATCAAACCCTCCGTCTTTCTGCAGGACGCCATCGACAACAACCGCAACCCGGAGTGGAAGTCCGGGGACCCGGTGTTTTACGACTGGTCACCCGCCATGGAGGACCTGGACACCTTCCGCACCGAGCAGCGGATGGCCTTTCTGGACAGGTGCAACAGGGAGATACGGAAGTATCTCCCCAACGCAGAGCTGTCGGTGCGGACCGAAGGGGCAAATCTGATAGCGAAGGGCGACCCGCAGGGAAAGGACAGCGACCTGAGGCATATATACTATTCCCAGAGGCGCCAGGCTCTGAAGTATGACACCATCAGGGAAAAGAACGTGCTGCACTTCTTCACGGACTACACCACCATAGCCTACACCCCCACTGTGTTCCGGCAGGCCTGCCGGGAGGCCCGGGAAGCCGGGGTGGCCACCTGGTATCTGATGCAGTTTGACCACATGAGGGACATAGTCCTCAACGACACCTACGGCAACGACTATTCGGTGCATTACAATCTGCCGGAGGACGCCCCGCACAAAAAGGGCATGATGATGCACGTGCTGGCCGCCGCCTATCCCTATTGGCGCATAGCCTATGAAGAAGGCCACGCCGCAGGCATCCTGTGGGCGGACTACCTGTGCGACGGCTTTGCCACCGAGACCCAGAAAAAGGAGATCAGGGTCCTCCGCGACCATCTCCCTGTCAGAAAAGCCGGCAAATAACACGCCTGCCCGGCGCTCCCGGATATTTGATCCGGGGCGCCTTTTTTGTTGAACAGACTTTTTTGTGATATAATGTAGTTGAAGGACACGAAAATGATGACGCTGTGGGCGAAAAGCCCCGCGGCAGTTTGTTTGAGAGACACGGTCACCGCCGCCGGATGCGCGGCAAACGGAGGTGTAATACCATGCGCAGATATTTTTTGATCACTGCGGCAGCCTGCCTGGCTGTCCTGGCAGTTTTTCCTTTCCGCACGCCCGGAGGCGCGGCTTCGTCCGGAGCCCATGCCGCCCCCCTGCTGTTCGGAGCGGCGCCGGAGGCCGGCGAACCCCGGGAGATCGTGACGGGCATCAGGATCTTCAACCCATTGATAAAGCAGGATTTTTTCAATCCCTACTATGAGGACGCTCTGGGCAACAGCCTGAAAAAAGGAGATCTGCCCTTAATGCCCCGGGAGCATATTCCGGATCTGAGGATATACGATACCTCGGGCGTTGCCTTTCCCGGACTTATCGCCTATATCCACACGATAAAGCCCGAGCCCAAGGTGTGGGATATCTCGGTCCCCGACGAGATACACGGAGTGAATATGTTCATATTCAGATATCTGAAAGACCCCGGGGCTTTTGCAGAGAGCTATGAGACACTGATCGAAGAAAAACTGGGCGGCGGCTATGTCCTGAAGGAATTCGATATATTCGAAGATGCGAAGGACTGCGAGCCGGTTTCTGTTCCGGTAGATCCGGAGAGATACAGAGCCCTGCGGGTCCTGGAGCACAACGGCAAAACGATATGGGCCTCCGTGGGCAGCAGACCTCTGGACGTCCGGAAGTCGGGCAAGAGGTATATAGTGCTGTCCGATGCTGGAGTCAATTATGTCACCCTTGACAAAAACGGCATGGTGACCGATTATTTTTCCAAAGGCTTTTCCCCTGCCGTTTATGACCCCTTCCGGCTGCGTGACAAGCCGGAATATCCCATAGAGGAGGGCCGGCTGCTGACGGAGAATGTGGCGCGCATAAAGTATAAAAACGGCAGCATAGCCCATTTTAAAATACAGATCACCCGGAATGACTTTGACAAGGACTCCGGCAAGCTGCCCGTGTCCGACAAGGCGTATGGCCGCGTCGGTTTTCCTTCCGTGATATGGCGGAAGGGGGAGGACCCGGGCGGCTATGGCTTGGATCATCTCGCTGCCTGGGATCTCAGGGTGTCCGACGATGAGCCCGCGTATGACAAAGGCTTCGGGAAAAGCGCCGTCCGGATGCCGGCTGCGCCTTCTTCCGCGGGAGAGGGAGCAAAGGGCGGCGGCGCCGGTTTGGCTGCCCCGTCCGGTGTGCGGGTGTATTCCGGGGCGGTGCGGGGATACGTGAAGGAAGAAGAAGAGATCGATCAGGAGCAGGTGAAAAAGAAACTGGCTGCCGGATGGATAGGGGATCTGAAAAACAACTATATAAGGAGGATGTATGTCGCTCTCAGTCTCCCGGCAGGGACCGGCAAGGAGACCAGGCTGAAGCTGGCAAAAGACATCGTGGACCGCAGCGGTATGTTCATATCCAACAGCAACATCTACAGAAAAGAATGCGGGGACGCGATCCTCTACCCCGAGCCCGATCCTTCCGAGACAGTGACTCTGGGCTCCTGGCCGCAGAGACGCGATTGGAAGGAGCCCATAGAATGGATAGTGCTGGCCAGGATGGGCAGGAACAGGCTCTATGTCATCAGCAAATACGTGCTGGAGCGCCGGGTGTTCGATGAAAGCGACACAGACGTGAAGTGGAAGGATTGCTCTCTGCGCAGCTGGCTCAATGACGAATTTTACAGATCCGCTTTTTCGGCGGAGGAAAAGAGGCGTATCCTGACTTCCGACGTCTCCACCCGGGAAAACAAAAAGGAAAGGTATGACGATCCTCAGGTGATCACCTATACCCAGGACAAGCTGTTCATCCCCTGCGGAGATGAGATCAACACCTTTTTCTATAAACAGAGAGGCTGCGCTCCCACGATGCGCGCCATGGACGGAAAGCTGTATGTCGAGGGAAGGACAGGGTTTGCCAACTGGTGGCTGCGGGGGGTCGGCTTCGGCGCGACTGTAGCGAACAGTCACAGTCCTGCATCGTCTTATGTAATACCGAACACCGATAGTATCGGAGTCCGCCCTATGATGTGGATCACTGCCGAATGAGAATATCTGACAGGGGGCCAGGGCCCCGAGGCAAAAGTGTGCGGAGGCAATAATATGAGACTGAAAGTATTTTTAGCATTGATCGCCGTTTTTGCGGCGCTGTTTTCGAGCGGCTGCGCCGATAAAGGCAAAGCGGCGGACGGGGCCTTCTCTGCCGCCGCAAAAGCCGTCTCCGCCCCGGCGGACACCGGCGCTGCGCAGGCTGCCGGCAAGATCAGGCCCATCGCGAAGCCGGCGAAGGATATACCCTTTGTCACTCTTTCCTGCAAAAAGGGCGAAGACATTACCCAAACTCTGCGGGATACCCTCACGGATAAACGCAGGATCCTGATCCCCAAGGGGACCTACAGGATCACCGGACCCGTAAGCGTTCCTTCCGACACCGTGATAAAGGGGGAACCGGGGACAGTGCTGAAAGTTGGCGGCTTTCCGAAGAAGGACGTAATGTACGGAGCTATCCCCGAAGGCGCGCCGTTGGAGCACGTTTTTGAAGTGTCGGGCGCAAGATCGGAAAACGGAGGGCCTGCGGAGCCCTGCGACAACGTGACCATAGCGAACCTTTCTTTTGTGGCTGCCGAAAAGTCCTCATCATGGGCGGCGGTCATGGCTCTTTCTGTCAGAAGCCTTACCCTGGAAAACCTTGATACCGACGGGATGAGTATAGCCTGCCTTTCCCTGGCGGACAGGCTTCGCAACGGCAGACTGAGCTTTTTCAGCCGGAATAAGATCACATCGGACGAGTATCTCAACAGAAACGTCATGATACTGAACTGCTCTGCGAACGGCAAGGGCAAGGAACGGGTGGGCGCGGGGATATTCATCGAATACTGCCGCGATTTTGCCGTCTCGGGCTGCCGGATCGAAAACTGCCGCCGTGGCATCGAACTCCATGGCGGCGAACAGCAGCGCGTGAACTACGAAAAAGACAGTTTTGTCACGGTGAAGTCCGGCGCGGTAACAGGCTGCAGCGTGCGGAAGGTCGAAGATGACGGAATATTCGCCCAACGCTGCGACTTTATCACCATAAAGGACTGCAGGGTGTCGGACAGCCGTATGGGGGCCGGCATAAGCTTTTTGGGCTCCGGCGATTTCAGGGCTGAAGGCTGCCGTGTCAGCGACTGCCAGACCGGTTATTGTACCGGGCAAAACTGTTCGGGCAATATTGCCATAGTCAACTGCAGATCCGACTTTGCCGGCAGGAAGGCGGGCTACGGCGCGAGGCATTACCGTAACGGCAACAGCGACGTAATACCGTCTTCCGCGCGTATAGTGATCGAAAACTGCGAGTTTGAAGGCAACATCGCCGGGTACATCGGATTGTCCGGTCCCGCCAAAGGCATTGTCTTCAAACACAACCGATGCGTCAACGCAATGATCGAGGTGTTAGAGGACAACATAAACGGGGAAGGCATCGAATCGAATATCACCGTTGAGAAAAATACCTTTGAGGATCATACCGAAGGCATAGACTCATTGACCGCAGCCATTTACGCCTATATACGGACCGGGACTTCGCTGTCCGTTACCGGCAATACCTTCAAGGGGGATCACGGCCTGGGCATAAGCATTATTGACGCTTCCCCCGGAGGAGGAGGAAAGGCGCACATCGACGGCAATACCCTTGAGGGCTATAATACCGATATATCGGTGGGAGCCCGAAACGGTATTACCGTGACCGGCGGTGACTTCCGGGGCGAGATACAGAAGATCTGACGGGGGGAAGTGGTCATTGAAAACTGTGTTTTTGAGAGCCGGATCCGTTCCCGCGTCTGTGAGAGCGGCACACTGAAACGCTTTGTCTTTAAAAACAACCGCTGCGTGAACACAAGCTTTGAAAGCGACGACCCGGCGGATACCGGCGGGGGTGAAAACAGCATCGTTCTGGAAAGCAACGTTTTTGAAAACGATCGCCAAAACTCTGTCTGCGCGGTAACGCTGAGGCTCTGCGGACATTCGGCGTCGGTCTGCAATAACGTTATAAAAGGAGACGGCGGGGCCGCGGGAATACTTGTTTCGGAGCTCTCTTCCGGCGGGACAGGCAGGGCTTTTATAGACAACAATAAGATCGAAGGCTTCCGCGAAACCGTCACCGTGTCTGCGGTGAAAGATATAACGGTTTCCGGCAGCGACATAAAGGGCGAAATAAAATAACTGAAGGATCGCATGGGCGCCCCTGCTATCGGAAGGAAAAAGCGATGAAAAGAGTTGTTTTGATCATTATTGCCGCCGTCATGATCTGCGCGGCTGTCTGTATCTGTTGCTACGCCTTGGGTAAAAAGGATCACAAGGTGTATGTCATAAGGAGAGAGGGGAAGACGGTCCGTATCGATACGGTGGTCAGGGATGGACGCATGTATGTAAAGGGAGAGCTGCCGGAAGAAAAGCCCATAGCCCGCCCCGAATTCCATGTTGAAAAAAAGGGGATCACGGACAAGCCGATACCAGCAGAACATATTCAGGACAGGACTATATACGAAACCTCGGAGGTAATATTCAACAGGTATATCTTATACAGGCACTATGTCAGTCCCGCCCGTGACGGAAAGCAGGAGGACAAGAGGATCACCAGGGGAGTAAACGGCGACTCGGCAGATCATTTTGCCTGGCTGTTTTTTCAAAGCCCTTTGCGGTTCAAAATGAAGTTCGGGCTGAAGGAATCAAGGACACTGCCGGAAGGCTTTGCCCTGGACAGATATGATATAAATGACGCGGCGAAAGAATACAAAAGACGAGCGCATCTGCCTGCCGACTATCACTTCTGCCCTTGTCTTGAGGTCCTGAGAGACGGCAAAAGAGTCGTGTGGGCTTCCTCCGGAGAACGCCTGATAAATGCCCAAAGGTCTGGTCAGCTTATCGCTGTCATTACCGATAAAGGGGTGTATTATGTCTCCGCAGGCAAAAACCGAGTCGTGTCGGATGTGTATCTCAAGGATTTCAAGGATTTCGGGAATAGGGTCGAAGGCATAGATCTCGGAGCGGCGCGAATGCTGACGGATAATATCGTCCGCATCAAATACACGATTGATGAGCGTGACGCGCGCTCGAATGTCAGGATCGCTCATTGGCGGATAAAGCTGACCCGCAAAGACTGTGAGAAAAACCTGCGGTCGGCGTCATTCGGCCCCGGTGAGAGTGATGATTATGCCAATGCCAAGTCCCAAAAGATGAGGGCTTCGATAATATGGTCTGACAGCAAGGCCGGTATCTCTTTGTTTGACAAAGCCTGGGACTTCGATACCGACACGTCCCATGAGCCTGACTACGGGAAATAAAACCTGTTGATGACGCGCGCTCATTGAGCGGTGACAGCCGCCCTTCCGCCGGATGCTCCCGGCAGGAGGGCGGCTGCTTGTTATTGATTCCTGCCGCCCTCAAAGGCCGCGATCAGCTCCGCCGCGGCCCGGGTCATATCTTCGGCGCACACCACCGCCGATACCACGCAGGCCATTTCGGCTGCCGGTTGTTTCCTGAATTTTGTGTAAACTCTTTCTGCAAGAGTATTACAACTTTATTATATCACAAATAGGTCTCCTTTTATCAGCTGATTATAGTTGCATCAAGTTTTTTTCATGGCAAGCCTCCTTCAGGGGTAGGGTATTGTCTCTCGAACATTTCGTTCAATTCGCTTCTGCACATCAGAAAGCCGGGCTGTATTCTCTCAGAGAATTTCTTGTTAAGGTTTATCGCAAAGCCGAAGACAAACCTTTCAAGGGAATCCTCGCTCGGAAATTGATCTTTTTTCTTGGTTTTCCGTTTTAATTGCCGGTGTATGTTTTCCACTACATTAGTAGAGTATATACAGCGCCTTATGGGCTCCGGAAAAGCATACAGGCTAAAAAGATCGTCTCTGTTCTCAAACAGTGTAACGAGTTTCCTGTAGGACTTCCCGTACTTCTCTATTACAGCGTTAAGGGCATCCTCCGCAGACAAGGCATCTGTCTGGCGATATGCCTTTTTCAGCATATCGAGAACAGCCGCGCGATCCGATTTCCTTACCAAGTATTCGGCATTTCTCATCAGATGGACCCAGCAGCGCTGAAACTTTGCCTCGGGATAAACCTTCTTGCAAGCATCGCCCAGGCCTTTCAG